>DATJBA010000200.1:0-4719 GCA_035515675.1 Mycobacterium sp. | reverse complement strand
AAAAAGGACCCCTACCGGCCCGAATTAAGCACGCCGATCACCGCCATCACCGCCACCGTCATCGACGGCGACGCCGAACACGTGACACACCAACCGAAATCGTTGACAACCGCCCTCGGACCTTAACTACCGGGCATTGAGTCTAGACCTGTTTGATTGTCGCGAAACCTGGGCCCGTGCGCCGTCGTCGCGGCATCTGGTCTGAATCACGCTGGCGGCGACATTTCGCCTCCCGATGGCCTCCAACACCAACAGCATCGAAGACCGAAACCCACTCTGTCCCCCGGGCAATTACGTCACCGTGACGTTTCTCGCGGTCTCCTCCCCCCGTCCACCCATGCTGTCGCTCAGCATCGCTCCCTTCCCAACCCACCCGGCACCGGGGTTTGGTGCTATCAACCACACAACGCCTCGAGGCCGCCCGGTGGTCAGCGCCTAACGAACCTTGCGTCCGGCACGGCTCGCCGGACACCTCCGCAGATGTGGCCCCAGTCAGATCGGTTTCACATGGATTCGGCGAAAACCCAGCCCCACGCTGGTTCATAGATCGTCGCCTATGACCCCGGCCTGTCCAGGGAGATTCGTCACTGTGAGGTAATGCTGCTGACCGGTCGGGCTGAGAGATTCGCAGATTGGGCTTGCTGCAAATGGCAACCTACGCGCGAAAATCATTTCTTAACAAAGAGTTAGATCTTGCTGCCGACCACCTTAGGTTTGCGCGTTAGCGTCGTAGGCAAGTTGGCCCGGCCTTAAAACCTGGCCATCTCAGCACACCGGAACGAGGCTCGCCCATGACCGTCAGCACGCCGGACACGAACCTCGCGTCGCGGTACCCAAACGCCGCCGTCGACTGCGGTGGTGCCCGGATTCGGGCTCACTGTCATCACCTGGCGACGGTGGTGACGATTCGGGGCGCAATCGACGCCGTCAACATCGATCGCATCACCGAGTACACCCGGCGCTTCATCCTCGCGAATAGCCCGGTTGTCCTCGACCTAAGCGGCGTGACTTCGTTCGCCGCGGTCGGTATCTCACTCCTTTACGTCCTTGATGAGGACTGCGGTGCCGCCGAACTGGAGTGGACGCTGATCCCAAGTCATGCAGTCACTGAGCGGCTGCGCGGCCACGGCGACGAGGCCATGTTCCCGATGGCACGCTCGGTACCCCACGCACTTCGCCACTTTGCCGACGAGATCACCACGCGCCGTGAGCTGTTGCTGGCGCTGATCAGGAAGACGGCGTAGCGCACCTCGATCCATGTCGGGCGCCACGCGGGAGCCGCGCGCCACAAGCCAACCTGGGATTGTGCGTTCTGCGACAGAAATACTGACAAAACGGCCGACGACTTGGTCAATGTAGACGTGCGGCGAGCCCGGATGCCAGCAGCGGGAAAGCCCTACCGATTGCGGCTCCCGGGCTCGGTTGCGGCAGCCGCCTATGGTGAAGCTGGGCGTAGACACCGTCGTGGTTTAGCAACTCCTCGTGGGTGCCTTCCTCTGCCACTACACCGTCCTTTACGACAATGATCTTGTCGGCGTTGCGCAGGGTGCTGAGGCGATGGGCGATGGTGATGACGGTGCGGCCGCGCATCAGCCGTTCCATCGCCTCAACCACCAATGCTTCTGACTCGGCGTCCAGCGCCGCGGTCGGCTCGTCGAGAATCAGGATCGGGTTGTCGCGGATGAGCGCGCGAGCAATCCCGATGGCACTGTCAACTTGAGGTCGTGTGGACGTTCTGCTTACCACATAAGCCTCATACGTCACACGCGACTTGGTGAATCGCGGAGGCGAACCGGCGAAAATCGCCCTCGGATTGCTCAAGTTGACAGTGCCTTCCGGGCGGTCAACTGCCTGAGTACCGCTACGTGCCGGACGGACCTGGTTAGCAGCGCCAGGACTCGCCTGATTCGCCGGGCGGTGATTTTTCGCGCATACGGCGCACGAAGTAGCGTAACGACATGAGAGTCCTGCTCGTCGAGGACGAGGCACGATTGTCGGCGACTCTGTCTATAGGTGCTGCAGGCCGAGGGCTACGTCGTCGTTGCCGTCGGCACGGGCGTCGAGGGCCTACAGGAGGCGATCGGAAAACAGCTTCGACGTCGTGGTTCTCGACATCATGCTCCCTGACTATAGCGGATATGAGGTGCTGCGTCGAATGCGGGCGCAGGACGTTTGGACACCGGTGCTTATGCTGACTGCCAAGGACGGGGTGTACGACGAGACGGATGCATTCGACCTCGGAGCGGATGACTATCTGACGAAACCGTTTTCATTTAGGGTGCTCGTGGCGCGCCTGCGCGCGTTGGTGCGTCGCGGCGCCCCTGAGCGGCCGGTGGTGTTGACCGCCGGATCGCTGTCACTGGATCCTGCTCGGCACACGGTCCAACGTGGTTCGACCCCGATCAGTCTGACTCCCCGTGAGTACGGGTTGCTGGAATTTCTGATGCGCAACAAGGACATGGTGATGACGAAGGCCGAGATATTGGGCAACGTGTGGGATGCGCACTATCAGGGTCCGGACAATGTTGTTGAGGTTTATGTGGGATATCTGCGTCGCAAGATCGACGTTCCCTTCGGTACCAACACCATTGAGACGGTCCGAGGTGTCGGTTACCGGTTGGTGTGCTGAGGCAACGCCACGATCATTTTGGTTCCGCCGCCGGGTCGGTCGTCGATGGTGACCGTGCCGCCGTGAGCGGCGACGACCTCGGCGACGATCGCTAAGCCCAGGCCGGCTCCTCCGCCGCTGCGGGAGCGGTCTGAATCCAGACGCACGAAGCGTTCGAATACCCGGGTCCGTTCGGCCGGGGCGATGCCGGGGCCGTCGTCACTGATGGTGAGTATGGCTGTTCCGTTTTGGCTGCTGACTTCGATGGCGATGCGCGAGTTCGCGTGGCGGACAGCGTTGTCCACGAGGTTGCGGATCACCCGGGACATGGCCGCAGGGTCAGCGATCAGACGCGTTGGGCAGATGTCGGTGTGGACCGTGCAACCCGCTTCGCGCCGCGCACGCGCCGCTTCGACCTCGGCAAGATCATCGAGGGCCATCTCTTCTTTGCGCAGCACCAAGCTTTGCTCGTCGGCGCGGGCCAGCAGCAGCAGATCTTCGATCAGCGTGTGCATGCGTTGCGCCTCGGGAAGCAGGGTGTTGATCGCCAACTCTGCATCGAGCAGCTCGGGGTGAACCTCGGCGGCTTCCAACCCGGAGATGATGGTGGCCAGCGGGCTGCGCAGTTCATGAGATGCGTCGCCGAGAAACCGTTGTTGCGCGCGGTGGCCGGCTTCGATGCGCGACAACATTTCGTTCATGGTTACTGCCAGGGCTGCAATCTCGTCGCGACTGTTGGGTACGGGTACCCGTTCGGCCAAATCGGACGTGGAGATTTCAGCCACCCTGGCGCGAATCGCGTCCACCGATTGCAGTGAGCGGCGAACGAGCCAGTAGGTTGCAGCTGCCGCCACCGCGATGACGATCGGGGCGCCGCACGCCAACAGCAGCGCGACGGTCCGTGCAGTCGCCTCGACCGCCTCGCTACCCCCTCCGACAAACACCGTGTAATCACCGGATGGAGTGTTGACCCTTTGACCGCTGACGCGCATGTCGTCATCGGGCACCGCATCGTCGGACACGCCGCGGCGCAAATTGAGGTCGAACTCGGTGATGGGCACTAATGGTGTTTTAGGCGCGGACCCGGACCGCTCTACCACCTTGCCATCGGGGGCGATCACTTGGACTGCGACCACGCGCTGGTTGGTCCTCAAAAGGGCGCTGTCGAGGTCGTTGAGCGAATTGGACTGCAGGGCCTCCGCAATGTCGCGAACTCTGCCGGCGGTGGCATCATCGACACTCGCCAACAACGACCGGTACAGGATCGCGTCCAATCCCGCGCCCGCAAAAGTAAGTGCAAACAATACGACGACCGCCGATACTGCGGCCGAGCGAGCGGAGATGCCCAAGTTAGGGGGGCACACCGAACGCACGAGCCCGCTTCGCCGAAACGGCCAGACGGCAGACATCCGCACAGTCTGATTCTGCAGGGCTGGGGATCGGCGGCACTGTCAGGTTGGTGAGCCGGGAAGGTGGCAGGATCGACGATCGTGACCGCTGCAGGCTCGTCGTATAAAGGGTTCCGGTTTCCGCCCGAGATCATCAGCCATTGCGTCTGGCTGTACCACCGGTTCCCGTTGAGCTTCCGCGACGTGCAGGAGCTGATGCTCGAACGTGGTGTCGACGTGTCCTATGAGACGATCCGGGCCTGGTGCGACCGGTTCGGGCAGGAGTACGCGAACCAGCTGCGCCGTCGTGGTCCGCGGCCGGGCGACAAATGGCACCTCGATGAGGTGTTCGTCCAGATCAACGGCGCACAGCGGTACCTGTGGCGCGCGGTCGACCAGCACGGCAACGTGCTCGACATTCTGGTCCGTGCCCCACCCGGACAAACGACCACTCGACCACCATCTGCAGCGGATCGTCATATGCAGCGGGTCCGGCAGTGCCGTCGAACCCCGGTGATGCCGCCCGCGCCACCAGCTGCCCCACCGCAAGGGCCGGCTCTGCCATACCCGACGAGGTGACCGGCCGCGGCAGCACCGCCGTCGACCACTCGCCAGCCACGCCAGCCTTCATACCCACGCACGCTAACCACCGGGTCTGACACTCCCGGCCCCACCAGCTTGTCAGCAGCACAGCGGAACACGGCGCCGTGGCGGCTCCCGTCC
>DATJBA010000199.1:0-10423 GCA_035515675.1 Mycobacterium sp. | reverse complement strand
ACCGGCCGGCTCATCATGCAGTACGCGGCGGAGAACATCATCCCCTCCACCACCGAGTTGGGCGGCAAGTCGCCCAACATCTTCTTCGCCGACGTCATGGCCGCCGACGACGAATTCCTGGACAAGGCGGTCGAAGGCCTGACCCTCTACGCCTTCAACAAGGGCGAGGTCTGCACCTGTCCTTCGCGGGCCCTGATCCAGGAGTCGATCTACGACCGGTTCATGGAGCGCGCCCTAGAGCGGATCGGCCGGATCCGTCAGGGCAACCCGCTGGATCGCTCCACCCAGATGGGCCCGCAGAATTCCAAGGCGCAACTCGACAAGATCACCGAGTACGTCCGCATCGGCCGGGAGGAGGGCGCCGAGTTGCTCATCGGCGGCAAGCAGCCCAAGCTGGAAGGGGAGCTGGCCAAGGGCTACTTCTTCGAGCCGACGGTGCTGAAGGGACACAACAAGATGCGGGTCTTCCAGGAGGAGATCTTCGGCCCGGTCTTGGCCGTCACCACCTTCAAGGACGAGGCGGAGGCCCTCGAGATCGCCAACGACACCCTCTACGGTCTCGGGAGCGGCGTGTGGACCCGCGACGGCAAGCTGGCCTACAGGATGGGCCGGGCCATCCAGGCCGGGCGGGTGTGGACCAACTGCTACCACGCGTACCCCGCAGGTGCGTCCTTCGGTGGCTACAAGATGTCGGGTGTGGGGCGCGAGCTGTACAAGTCGACGCTGACCGAGCACTACACTCAGACCAAGAGCCTGCTCGTCAGCTACAGCGACTCAGCGCTTGGCCTGTTCTAAACCAGCGAACGCACCGCAGCAAGTGAGGCCGTCATGAGGATGGTCGCCCCGATATTCGCGACCCAGACCGCGGTCGACGCGGTAATCGCGCTCCGGCAGCGACGCGGTCAGCTCATCTTCTACCAGTCGGGAGGCTGCTGTGGCGGCAGCCTTCCGATGTGCTTCGAGGAGAAAGAGTTTCGCATCGGCGACAACGACATCTTGCTCGGATACGTCGTCGGCTGCCCCTTCTATATCGACCCCCGTCAGTACGCGAAGTGGAAGCACACCCAGCTGATTCTCGACATCAACGAGGGAGAACCCGCAGGATTCTCCCTCGGACCGGCTGACGGCTGGCACTTCATCACCAGATCACGAGTGTTCACACCAGAAGAGCTTCTTGCTCGCCAATAAGCCAATAAGCCAATAAGGAGGTATCCCATGAAAGCTGCCGTTGTCCACGATTTCACGAAGCCATTGACGATCGATGAGGTTCCCATCCCGGAGCCCGGCTACGGAGAGATTGTCGTGAAACTGGAGACCAGCGGGCTGTGTCACACCGACATCCACGCCGCTCATGGCGACTGGCCCATCAAGCCCACACCGCCGTTCATCCCCGGTCACGAAGGGGTCGGCGTGGTCGAGCGGGTCGGCCCCGAGGTGAAGGGTGTGCGCGAGGGCGACCGGGTAGCCGTCCCCTGGCTGGGATACGCCTGCGGGGCGTGCGAGTACTGCGCCTCCGGATGGGAGACCCTTTGCCCCAACCAGCAGATGACCGGCTACACCGTTAATGGTGGTTGGGCCGAATACTCGAAGGCCAATGCGGCCTTCGTCGGGCGCGTCCCCGACGGCATCGATCTTCTCGACGCCGCCCCGCTGACCTGCGCCGGGGTGACCACCTATAAGGCGGTCAAGGTCTCCGGGGCCCGCGCGTCGGACCTGGTGGCCGTCTTCGGCATCGGTGGGCTGGGGCATCTCGCACTCCAGTACGCCAGGATCCAGGGGGCGTCGGTGGCCGCGGTGGACCTCATCGACAGCAAACTGGCGATGGCCAGTAAGCTGGGGGCGGAGTACACCTTCAACGCCAAGCGCGAAGACCCGGTCGAGGGCATCCAGGCGCTCGGCGGTGCGGACGCCGCCATCGTGGTGGCGGTATCGCCCGTCGCCTTCGAACAGGCGTACCGCAGCCTCAAGCCCGGGGGCACCCTGGTGTTCGTCGCGCTACCGAAGGACAACTTCATACAGCTACCGATCTTCGAAACCGTGCTGCACAGCATCCGCATCGTCGGATCGATCGTGGGCACCCGGGTCGACCTGGCCGAGACCTTCCAGCTGCACGCCGAGGGGCGCACCCACATCGTGCGCGAACCCATAAGACTCGAGTCGGTCAACGAATCCATCAAGGCCGTCGAGGACGGCCAGGTGGACGCCCGGCTGGTGTTCGACTTCCGGTAGGTGGAACGCGGCCATGAGCCATACGGCACCCGAGGTTAGCGGCGCCGCGCCGAAGCTGGGGGGTGGGCCTTCGAATGCCGCCGCAGCGGAGGTCAGCCCCCCAGGATCCTCACGGTTGGAGTCCTTAAAGAGGCCACACCCGACGAGCAACGCGTCGCCATTGTCCCCGAGTCCCTCGCAGCCCTGGCCAAGTCCCACATTCGGGTCCTGGTGGCGTCGGGGGCCGGGGCGGGCGCCTGGTTCTCCGATGACGCCTATACCCAGGCCGGCGCCTCGGTCACCAGCCGGCCTGCAAGCCATGATCATCCACTTCGGCCGCACTAATCACCAACCTGACAATGCCGAATACTGGCGAGATATCCCGCTGTGGTAACGGCGGTGCCGTGAGGGGACTTAACCGCTCCAAGGGTTAAGGTGAGGGCCAATCTATTGGGGCAGGAAGCACACGGAAGTAGATACGCACTATGACAGATACGCAGACGATTGTCGGGGTGGTCGCCGAGTCCAGGGCCAACGAGCGGCGCGTCGCGCTGGTGCCGACGGCGGTCGCGTCGCTAGTGAACAGCGGTGTGGCGGTCGTGGTCGAGTCCGGTGCGGGCAAGCAGGCGTTGCTTCCCGACGGCCTCTACACCGCAGCCGGCGCCAGCATCGGGGATGCGTGGGCTGCCGACGTCGTCGTCAAGGTCGCGCCGCCGACTGCTTACGAGGTCGCTCGGCTGCGCCGCGGGCAGACGCTGATCGGCTTCCTCGCGCCCCGTGATGCCGACAACTCGATCGGCGCGTTGGCTGCGGCCGGGGTTGAGGCGTTCGCGCTGGAGGCGATCCCGCGAATCTCGCGGGCGCAATCGATGGATGCATTGTCATCGCAGGCCAGCGTCGGCGGGTACAAGGCCGTGCTGCTGGCGGCCTGCGAGTTGACGCGGTTTTTCCCGATGCTGACGACGGCGGCGGGCACGGTGAAGCCGGCCACCGTGCTGGTGCTCGGTGTCGGTGTGGCCGGGCTGCAGGCGCTGGCGACGGCCAAGCGGCTCGGCGCGCGCACCACCGGCTATGACGTGCGCCCCGAAGTGGCCGATCAGGTCACCTCGGTGGGCGCGCGGTGGCTGGATCTGGGCATCGCGGCCTCCGGTGAGGGCGGGTACGCCCGTGAGCTGACCAAGCAGGAGCGCGAACAGCAGCAGAAGGCGCTGGAGGAGGCGATCAAGCGCTTTGACGTGGTGATCACCACCGCCATGGTTCCGGGCCGGCCGGCGCCGCGGCTGGTGACCGCTGAGGCGGTGAAAGGGATGAAGCCCGGCAGTGTGGTAATGGACCTAGCCGGTGAGGCGGGCGGCAACTGCGAGCTCAGCGAGCCGGGCCGCACCGTGGTCAAGCACGACGTCACCGTCGCCGCGCCGCTGAACGTGCCGGCGAGCATGCCCGAGCACGCCAGCGAGCTATATAGCAAGAACATCACCGCGCTGCTGGAATTGTTGATCAAGGACGGCAAGCTGGCCCCGGACTTCGACGACGAGGTCGTCGCGGCGGCGTGCGTGACTCGCGGAGAGGATAGCTAGATGTACGACGCACTGCTGGCCAATCTGGCAACCCTGCTGTTGTCCGGGTTCGTCGGGTTCGCGGTGATTTCCAACGTGCCCAGCACGTTGCACACCCCGCTGATGTCGGGCACCAACGCGATCCACGGCATCGTGGTGCTGGGCGCGCTGGTGCTGCTGGGGCGCATCGAGCACCCCTCGGTGGCGCTGCAGATCATCCTGTTCGTCGCGTTGGTGTTCGGCACGCTGAACGTGATCGGCGGATTCATCGTCACCGACCGGATGCTCGGGATGTTCAAGGGCAAAAAGCCCGCGCCCGTGAAAGCCGAGACGCCGGTGAAAGCCGGGACAGACGGGCAACGCCGATGAACTACCTCGTCCTGTCCCTCTACATCATCGCGTTCGCGCTGTTCATCTACGGGCTGATGGGCCTGACCGGGCCCAAGACCGCGGTCCGGGGCAACTTGATCGCCGCAGTCGGTATGGCCATCGCGATAGCTGCGACGCTGATCTCGATCCGGCACACCGGTCAGTGGGTGCTGATCATCACCGGCCTGGTCGTCGGTGTGGTGCTGGGCGTTCCACCGGCGCGGTTCACCAAGATGACGGCGATGCCGCAGCTGGTGGCGTTTTTCAACGGCGTCGGCGGTGGCACGGTGGCGTTGATCTCGCTGTCGGAATTCATTGAGACAACGGGCTTTTCGGCGTTCAAGTATGGCGAGTCGCCGACCGCGCACATCGTGGTGGCGTCGCTGTTCGCCGCGATCATCGGGTCGGTGTCGTTCTGGGGCTCGTGCATCGCGTTCGGCAAGCTGCAGGAGATCCTCCCCGGCCGGCCGATCGGGCTGGGCGCCGCACAGCAATACCTCAACATGCTGTTGCTGGTCGTGGCCGTGATCTGCGCGGTTGTCATCGGTCTGCACGCGCATCCCGGCAGCGGCGGGGCGTCGCTGTGGTGGATGATCGGCCTGCTAGCCGCCGCCGGGGTGTTGGGGCTGATGGTCGTGCTGCCCATCGGGGGTGCCGACATGCCGGTGGTCATCTCGATGCTCAACGCGTTGACCGGGCTGTCGGCCGCGGCGGCCGGGCTGGCGCTAAACAACACCGCGATGATCGTCGGCGGCATGATCGTGGGCGCCTCCGGTTCGATTCTGACCAACCTGATGGCCAAGGCGATGAACCGCTCCATCCCCGCGATCGTGCGCGGCGGGTTCGGCGGCGGGGGAGTTGTTGTGGCCGGTGCCGGCGGTGCCGATAGGCCGGTCAAGTCCACGTCCGCGGCCGATGCCGCCATCCAGATGGCCTACGCCAACCAGGTGATCGTGGTGCCGGGCTATGGGATGGCCGTCGCGCAGGCCCAGTACGCGGTCAAGGACATGGCCACTCTGCTCGAATCCCGCGGGGTACCGGTGAAATACGCCATTCACCCGGTGGCGGGCCGAATGCCCGGCCATATGAACGTGCTGCTGGCCGAGGCCGGGGTCGACTACGACGCACTGAAGGACATGGACGACATCAACGGCGAGTTCTCCCGCACCGACGTCGCGCTCGTGATCGGCGCCAACGATGTCACCAACCCGTCCGCCCGCCACGACTCGTCCAGTCCGATCTACGGGATGCCGATCCTCAACGTGGACGAAGCCCACTCGGTGATCGTGTGCAAGCGCTCGATGCGCTCCGGCTTCGCCGGCATCGACAACCCGTTGTTCTACGCCGACGTCACCAGAATGCTGTTCGGCGACGCCAAGAAGTCGGTGACCGAGGTCACCGAGGAGCTCAAAGCGCTTTAGACGGACGACGATGCGCGCCGCGTAGCGGCGTGAGGAGGAGTACGGCGGTCGAACTAGACCGGGGTACGCCCAGCTCCGAGATCGACGTTTGCGTGATTCACAGTCGGCTTTTCCGCGCTGGCGTAGATCTCGTGTGTTTCGCAGTTGGCCTAGTGCGACGCGTGTGACTTAAGGGGTGTCTGTGGCGTGATCGGCGTGCCTACGTGATCGGGTCTTGAACGTGGAGAAGCATCGGCGTGTTCATGGATTCGCTCGGATGTTCGAGGTTCCCGCCGATGCTTCGTTCGCTGACCCTACCCGCCTCGTGGCGTGCTGTGTTGGATACGTTTCGTCCCGCGTTTCGCCGGTCGTCTATGTACGAGCGCGACATGATTGTCACCCTTGACAACGTGGGCCAATTGCGTGCCGTCGTTTGCTTCGCACGATCGGGGCGTATGGAGCATGGTGGTAAGGGTGCGAAAACAATGCGAACCGAGGTGCCAGCCGGCCCGGGCGCGCCTCCATCCAACATTGCCGCGATGTTGTGTGGGTTTTTGTGATCAGGGTCATTCGAATGATCCTCACAGAGAGAAAGTGATGGCACGCGGGTCAGTCCGCCGTGAACCTGGGCGCGCTCGTAGGCGATCCAATCGGAGGGCTCCGCCAGAAGCAGTCACCGGCATTGCGCGACCAGGTGAGTGGGGTGAGATGCTCCATGGCGGCGTGCTCTTTGATCTCGGTCAGGCCGCCGCGCACCTGACCGACCGACAGACCGGTTGCGGTGCACAGTTGTTGGATTATCAAACCACCCGGGCGGGCTTCGAGGAGCGCCAACCGGACCCGCTCGGCCTTGACGTTGCCGGCGATGCGGTGCGGCATGGTTCAGCGGCTCTTCAGACGGCAGCGCACCAGGACGTGTCGCCGGCGCCCATGCACGCTGCCGAGTTGATGGTCGCGGAGGCCCGCGCTTAGGCATGCACGTGGGGTGGCGTGGCTGGAAACGTACGAAATCATATCGGGTCAATGGCTGGATTGTGGTTTGTCTAGAATATGGCAATTTGTATATAATCTCGACTATGGCGTTGAGCATCAAGGATCCCGAGGCAGACCGGCTTGCCCGGGAACTCGCAGCGCGGACCGGCGAGACTTTGACAGAAGCAGTCGTGGTCGCGTTGCGGGAACGACTCGCCCGCGAGACCGGGCGCACTAGATCCATTCCGCTGCGCGAGGAGCTGGCCGCGATCCGCCGCCGCTGTGCAGCCTTGCCGGTGCTCGACACCCGAACCGCAGACGAGATTCTCGGTTACGACGAGCGCGGGTTGCCTGCCTGATGGTGATCGACACATCTGCACTGGTCGCGATGCTCAACGATGAGCCTGAGGCCGAAGCGTTCGAGACAGCTGTGGAAGCAGATCCTGTTCGGCTGATGTCAACGGCGTCGTACCTGGAAACGGCCATCGTAATCGAAACGCGCTTCGGTGAACCAGGAGGACGGGAGTTAGATCTGTGGCTGCATCGCTCCGCAGTCGACCTTGTCGGCGTGGATGCCGACCAAGCGGATGCCGCAAGAGTCGCCTACCGCATGTATGGCAAGGGACGCCATCGCGGCGGTCTCAACTATGGCGATTGCTACTCTTACGCCCTCGCAAAGGTCAGCGGCCAGCCCCTCCTCTTTAAAGGCGACGACTTCGCACGCACCGACATTCGCATGGTTCTCGCTGGTTGAAGTGACCAACTCGGCTCTCTCGGCGATCAGCTGATCTAAAGACTTTTTCAGCACGGCAGCGTTGGATCGGGCGTTGTCATCCCTTCGTGCCAAGCGCGCAACACACGCTCGACGCGTTGGCGTACCTCCAGGTTCTCCGCGACGCGCTCGGGCTTGGACGAACGCGAGACGACGACGTTGTTCAATTGCAGGTTCCAGCGGACCAGCACCTGTTCTGGCGTGCGGCCGTATTCAGCGGCGATCGACGTGACGGTCGGTTCGTCGATCAACCTACCGACCCCCAGCGGGCGCTGTAGGCCTAGGTGACAACATCGTGCTCAGCATGGGCCTGACGCAGTTCAGCCTGGTTGAGGCGCGGGTGCAGTTCGATCTGGTTCACGGCGGGCACCTCGGAGGTTTCTTCGATGACCGTCGACAGATGTTCCTCGGTGAAGTTCGACACGCCGATCGAGCGGACGTGGCCCTGCTCCCTGGACTGGATCATGCCCTTGAAACTGTCCACGAACTTGCCCAGCGTCGGCGCCGGCCAGTGGATCAGGTAAAGGTCGAGGTAATCCGGCCCGAGCCGGTCCAGGCTTGCTTTGCAAGCTACCTGGGCACTTTCGAAGCCCTGGTTGGACGCGGACCTTGGACGGCAGCTGGCCCGCCTGAGTAACTGGGTGGCGGGGGGTCGGAGCGTGGATATTCAGGCTGGTTCTACGCGGCAGAGCTGTTGATGGTGGGTCTCGATGCCGTCGAGGATGCTGGAACGCTTTGATGGTGTGTCCCTAGCCGGTGATCTGGTCGAAGTCGACCCATAGATGTTTGGGGCCGCGGAAGATCTGGCTGTGCCGGTAGGGCGGCGGGTCGACGACCAGCGTCGGGTTGTGCACACGGCCGATGAAGGTTTCCAGCGCCAGGTTGACCTCCAGCCGGGCCAGCGGTCCACCCAGGCAGGTGTGGATACCGCTGCACCAGCCCAAATGCTCATTATCGCGACGCTGGGGGTCGAATCGGTTCGGGTGGGCGAACCGGCTGGGGTCGCGGTTGGCGGCGGCGTAGACCAGGTGCACCACCGAGCCCTTCGGGATGACGGTGCCGCCGATGGCGATGTCGGCGGTGGCGCTGTGGCTGGGGAAGAACTGCACCGGCGATTGCAGCCGCACCACCTCCTCGATCGCGCGGGGAATCAGTTCGGGCTGGCGGCGCAGCAGATCCAGCGATCCCGGGTTGCGCAGCAGGGTCATCACACAATTGGTGATCGCGTTGACGGTGGAGTCATGGCCGGCGATCAGCAGCAGCTGAGCATTGGCCAGGGCTTTGGCCGGTGGCATCGGCCCGTCCGGACCGGTGTCGTCGTTGACCAGCTGCGACAGCAGCCCGTCGCCGGGCTGGTGCAGGTAGTGCTCGATCAGCTCGCCCAGGTACTGCGCCAGCGCGGCATGGCCGGCACGGCTCTTCTCCGCGCGGGCCTGCCCCTCTGCGGTGGCGGCCTCCGGCCCTAAATCCAGGCCGGCCAGAAAGTCATAAATCCAGGCGTGAAAGGTGGGTTCGGCCTCCAGCGGAACCCCGAGGATCTTGCAGATCACCGACACCGGCACCGGGTAGGCGTAATCGTCGACGACATCGAGCCGGGTCGCGCCGCTAGTTTTGGCCTTGTCGAGCAGCTGGTTGCACAGCCGCACGATGGCGGGCTCCATGTCGGGGATGACGTGTGGTGAATGCGGCGGCCCGAAATGGCGCATCACCTGACGGCGGGCCCGATCGTGTTCGGGGGGATCGGACGTGATGATGGATTTCGCCGCGCCGTAGGCCTGCAAATGTTCCGCGCCGGCAGCCGGCTCGGCGGTGGCTGCTGCGCGGCGGGCCCCCAGCGGGCTGCGGCTGAGGTCGGAACTGATCCGGGGGTCATGGGACAGGGCGAGCACTTCCCAATAGCCGGTGACGACATAGGTGTCCTCGGCCACCCGTGCCACCGGGGTTTTGCGCAGCTCGTCGAAAAACGGGTACGGGTCGGCGCGATGGGCGAATTTCATGGCCTCGGCCCACGCGGTTTCTGCTGCTGTCAT
The DNA here is from genome assembly GCA_035515675.1 of Mycobacterium sp. Taxonomy (GTDB): domain Bacteria; phylum Actinomycetota; class Actinomycetes; order Mycobacteriales; family Mycobacteriaceae; genus Mycobacterium. Next base: position 1,116 of record DATJBA010000199.1, on the reverse strand, counting down.
GAGCACTCCTTGCCAGGGGCACAGTGGTCTTGAACGGCGGTCAGGAGCTTTTCGGGCGGAACTCGGCTCCCCGCGACGTGGGGTCATGGCCGGTCAACACCACGTCGGGAATCCCGGTCGGCACCCGCGGATCGGGGAACCGGGCTGGCATCGGCGTCAAATCCCCTGCCTGGTCGTAACCGGGCGGCGGCGGCGGGAACGGCGCCGACCGCTCGATCATCGCCCCGTAGTAGGGCAGCCATTTACCGTGATTGAAGGTGACCGCACCCACGATGCGGCCTCGGCGCCCATACGCGGCGGCGAAGCGGTGATCCCCGGGCGAGCCCTGAGTGAAAACGATCTCATCGCCAAACGAGCACACCCCTACACCCTTGATGTTGACGCCGAACTGGCCGGACCAAAACGACGGCAACGGCAGGTGCGGGCGGCGCCCGGTCTCCAGGTTGATCATGTTGTTGGCCGCCACCTGCGCACCGAACACGGCGTTGTCCCAATGCTCCAGGGACAAGAACTGGTAGTCGTAGAGCACATGCGGAGCCCGCGCCACGTCGCCGGCGACGAAGATGTTATCGGTCACCACCCCGTTGATGTCGAAGGCCCGACACCCGGCGTCACAGGCCACCCCCCAAAAACCGGTGGCCAGTTGGGCATCCTCCAGCCACTCCACATTGCGGATCGACCCCAGTGAGGCGACCACCACATCGACATCCAGCGTCGTCCCATCCGAAAGCCGGGCACGGCGCACATGCCCGTCGGAGTCGCCCTCCAGGGCCTGCACCGAAACCCCGGTGCGCAAATCCACCCCCGCGTCACGCTGCATCTTGGCTGCGATGTCACCGATCACCCCGCCCAAAGCCCCGACCAGCGGCGCGTCGGCGCGCTCGGCGACCGTCACCGGCAAGCCCAGCTCGCAGCAGACCGAGGCCATCTCCGAGCCGATAAAACCCGCCCCGACGATCAGCACCCGCCGCGGATGAGCCTTCAGCGCCGCCTGCAACCGCGCCGCGTCAGCACACGTGCGCAATGTGAACACCCCATTCAAAGCGGCTTCCTCGGGGTTGAACCACGGCCGCGCGCGCACCCCGGTGGCGATCAACAACCGGTTATAGAAAACCT
>DATJBA010000198.1:0-21826 GCA_035515675.1 Mycobacterium sp. | reverse complement strand
AAGAACACCAACACCGGCTTGCCAGTATCGCCGGCAGCCAGATAGCGAGTCCGCACTCCGCCTGCGTCGAGATAGCCCTGCTCAAACGCGACACCCTGGAGATCGCTCCATATGCTCTCGAACTCCGCCACGGTTCCTCTCACGCCTGCTGGAAATTTCGTTCTCGTATTTGGCGTATATTGTGTGCTAATATCGCACACTGATGTGCACTATGTATAGAGCTTCGCTCTCGCATAAGGGTCTGTCAAGGCTGTGACGGGATCAGGGACCGGTTCCCAGACGCTGGCCAGGGGACTCACTGCGCTGCAAAGGGTGGCGGATTCCCCGACCGGGCTCACCGTGCAACAGCTCGCCGACCAAGTCGGAGTGCACCGCACGATCGCCTACCGATTGCTTTCGACGTTGGCCCAATTCCGTTTGGTGGCCAAGGGAGACGACGGGCGCTACCGGCCCGCAGCCGGCCTCGCGGTGCTCGGTGCGTCATTCGACCGAAATGTGCGCCAACTGAGTCTGCCGACGCTGCGCGCGCTGGCCGACGAGCTCGGTACGACCGTGTCGTTGCTCGTCGCCGAGGGCGACCAGCAGGTGGCAGTCGCGGTGATCGTGCCGAGCCATGTCGCCTACCAACTCTCCTTCCACGAGGGCAGTCGATATCCGCTGAACCGCGGCGCCGCCGGGATCGCCTTGCTCGCGAGCATGCCCCCGCGCCCGGGAGAACGAGATCTGGTCGCGAGCGCTCGCGAGCGCGGCTGGGTGACGACGTACGGGGAGATCGAACCGAATACCTATGGCCTGGCCGTGCCGGTCCACCGCCAACCGCCGTCCCCGCCAACCTGCATCAACCTCATCTCGCACCGAGAAGACGTCGTGATGCGCGGAAAAGACGCGGTCATCAAAGCCGCAAAGCAGTTGTCCGAGCTACTGAGCTGAAGGGATAACAGTCGATGTCTTGGGACCATGAAGTCGATGTCGTCGTGCTCGGCAGTGGTGGCGCCGGGCTCACAGCCGCGCTGACCGCGGCGGTCGCGGGCGCCTCGGTGGACGTTTTTGAGAAGGCCCCGACCGTCGGCGGTACCACCGCGGTGTCGGGTGGCGTCGTGTGGATCCCCGCCCATAACCGTTCTCCTGACGGTGAATTGACGGTGGCGGACGCGTTGCGATACCTGCGAGCGCAGTCTTTCGGTTCGATGGATGACGCGCTGGTCGAAACATTCGTGCGAACCGGCCCGGCGATGCTCGACTTCGTCGAGGTGCACAGCGATCTGCGCTTCGAGATCGCGACCGGCTTCCCTGATTACCAGCCGGAGTTGCCAGGGGGACGACCGGCCGGAGGCCGATCGCTCAGCGCGGCTCCCTTCGATCTCGCCCAATTAGGCGAGTGGGCTACCAAAATCACGTCGTTTCCCGCCGATTGGTCCAACGTCGGTTTCGATGCCGAGACCAGAGCCCGGCTGCACGCAGCGATAGATGAACGAACCAGCCATCTGTGCGTAGCCGGCACCGCGCTGATAGCGGGGCTCCTCACGGGTTTGCTGGATGCCGGAGTAACGCCGCAGGTGAATGCGCGGGCCGAACAACTCATTGCCGAGGCCGGAGAAATCACCGGAGTACGGGTCGCGTTGCCGGGACGGAGCATGAGAGTGCGCGCCCGCCGCGGAGTCATCTTGGGCACCGGCGGCTTCGAATGGGATCCGGTTCTGGCGCAAGCCTTTCTGCGCGGCCCGATGCACGGCGCGGTCTCCCCGCCGTACAACACCGGGGACGGGCTGCGCATGGCGATGGCGCACGGCGCGGATCTGGCCAACATGGGCGAAGCATGGTGGGTGCCGATCGTACGAATCCCGGGCGACACCATCGAAGGCAAGCCACGCAGCCGCAGCGTACGGCTGGAACGAACACGGCCGAGGAGCATCATCGTCAACTCGGCCGGGCGCCGGTTCGTCAATGAGGCCTGCGACTACAACTCGATGGCCGGCGCTTTCCACTACCTCGATCCCCGCGGCGGGTACGTCAACGATCGCGGATGGATCGTCTTCGATTCAGTTCACCTGCAACGCTATGGATTTCTCGGCATCGAGCCCGGGCAACCGGTTCCGGACTGGTTCTGCGAGTCAGCAGACCTTGCCGAGTTAGCCGCCAAGACTGGCATCGACGCTGACGGCCTCACCCGCACGATCCAGGAATGGAACCGCCATGTGGCCGCCGGCGCCGATCCTGACTTCGGGCGCGGTTCGAGCGCATACGACGGCTATTGGGGCGACGACAGCGCCCCCACACTCGCCGGCAAGACCCTCGGCCCGATCGACATCGCCCCCTACTACGCGGTGCCGGTGTGCATAGGTGCGATGGGCACCAAGGGCGGACCGCGCACCGATCCCGACGGCCGCGTCCTCCATGTCGGTGGTGAGCCAATACCGGGTCTGTTCGCCGCGGGCAACACCATGGCCGGCGCGACTGGACGGGCCTACGGCGGCGCCGGCGGAACCATCGGCCCGGCAATGGTTTTCGGCTACCGTGCGGGCCATGCAGCCGCCACCGGGAAATCGGTGGATCTTCAGTAACACGGCTCGGTCAACGTGCCGAAAAATCCAGTCATGTGACCTGTCCGGCGTTGATCATCAAGACTGCCACGATGCACGACCCCGAATACGTTAACCCGGACTCGTAGCAAACGCCGCGAGTCTTTAATTCGTCTCAACCGGTTCCCGAAGACGCGAACTTGGTCTTACCCGCTACGGACCGGTCGGGCGAGAGTGGCGGCCATGACCCTTGTGAAAAGTGATATCACCTACGCCATCGTTTTCGAGACTCATCGGCGACACCCCGCAGATGCGCGATCAGCACGTCGGAGTCGACCAGGATCACGATTTGCTGTGCCACGCTCGAGCAAGGTGCTCCGCACGGTCACCGGGGCGGCGCACGGGCACGTCGAGGTCGCGAAGCGTACCGAACGAATCCTCGATCGCCGTAAGGTCCGAGGCCAGATCGTCGTCATCGCCGGTGAGGGCGCGGTTCAGAAGTTGGCGGATGAGCTCGGCCCGGGACACGCCTTCTTGTTCCGCCAATCTGTCGAGGCTTGCCGTCTGCTCCTCATCGAGATAGATATTGGTGCGCCTCATACACCACGTCATACACCGTCTGGGCGACGGCGGCATTCGCAGTTTGTCAGTTGGCCTGCCGCTGGGTTATCGATTCCTTGGACAGCAGCTTTTCGGCCGCCGCGTAGGGATCATCGCGGCCGTCGACGACGGACTCGGCGAGCCGGTCCAGATCCGGGTGGGTCCGCAGCCGGGTTTGCGCCAGTGACAAGACCTGCGCTCGGGCGCGGGCCAGCCGGCGAGCGCGGCTGTCGGTGCGGTTGTGGTCGTCGATAGCGGACACCAGATCGGCAACGCCCTCGCCCCGGGCGGCGATGAGACTGACGATCGGGGCCTTGGTTTCCGCCCGCAGATCCCGCACGGTCTGTTCGGCACCGTCCCGGTCGGCCTTGTTGACCGCCACGATGTCGGCGACTTCCAGCACACCCGCCTTAGCGGCCTGGACCGCGTCTCCCGCCCCGGGATTGAGGATGACGATGGTTGGGTCGGCGACGGCGGCGATCTCGATCTCGGACTGCCCCACCCCGACGGTTTCGAGCAGTACCACGTCGTAGCCAATCGCCCCCAGCAGGCGGATAGCCGCCGGAACCGCGGCGGCCAGACCCCCGAGATGACCGCGGGTTGCCACCGAACGGATCAGTACATCGGAGTCGTTGATATGCGCGGCCATTCGAATTCGATCGCCCAGCAGCGCACCACCACTGAACGGCGACGACGGGTCCACGGCCAGCACGGCCACCCGGCACCCGCGCTCCCGGTAGACGCCGACCAAGGCCGCGATCGTCGTCGACTTACCCGCGCCCGGTGGTCCGGTGATACCGACAACGCGCACCGATGAGGGTCCGATACTCGCCATCACCTCGTCGCGCCGTTCGCTTTCGACGAGACTGAGTAGCCGACCAGCCGCGCGCTGAGATCCATTGCGCGCGTGGGCGATCAGCTCAGCGATGGTCATCTGCGTATCAGGGGGCCGCGACCTCGAGGACCGTCGCGGAGCTTCAGGCACAGGTCTTCTCCAGTTCGGCGAGCACGTCGCGGGGCTCAAGAGCCGACCGCACATTCATGAGAACACTATTCTCTCAAGCTGAGAGCATGAGTTGCAAGGAGGGTTGCTCCTGCGAAGACCGTGTCTTACTTACACTGCTCGTGGGATTCTGCCCTCGTGGCTTGACAAATCACTGGGAGGCACGGCTGGCGATGGCGGGGGCAATGACTCAGTCGGAGGGGACGATCGCGGTCCCGGGCGGAAATGTCTGGTTCAAGCGGGTCGGTGGCGGGACGGGTCTTCCGCTACTTGCGATTCATGGAGGACCGGGTTTACCGCACAACTACTTGGGCTCGCTGGAACGTTTGGCTAACGAGCGAGAAGTCATTTTCTGGGATCAGCTCGGTTGCGGGAATTCCGAATGCCGGTCAAACACCGAACTTTGGACAATGGAACGCTCAGTGGCCGAAATGAACGCCGTGGTGCAAGCGCTGCGCCTGAACCGCTTCCATATCTTCGGTAACTCGTGGGGCGGGATGCTGGCGCAGCAGTACCTGCTCGACGTGACGTCTGGAGCAGTTAGCCTCACCATCTCGAACAGCATCGCGTCCATACCCCAATTTTCGGAGATGGTGGCCCGGTTGAAGTCCGACTTGGACCCGGCAACTCAATCCGCCATTGACCGTCATGAAGCCGCCGGCACGACCTACTCGGCCGAATACCAGGCTGCAATCCGTACCTGGAACGAGACCTATCTTTGTCGTGTTCGTCCCTGGCCCAAAGAGCTGCAGCAAGCGTTCAGAAACATGGGTACGGAGATCTTCGAGACGATGTTCGGACCGAGTGACTTTCACATCGTCGGGACCATCCGGAGCTGGGACGTGTTCGACCGGTTAGCCGAGATCGCGTTGCCCACCCTTGTCCTTGCGGGCAGGTTCGACGAATGCGTGCCCGAACACATGTGGGAAATGCACCAGCGCATTGAGGGTTCGCGGTTCGAGCTGTTCGAGTCGAGCGCTCACATGCCGTTCATCGAGGAGCCCGGCAAGTTCGATCAGGTGATGCGTGACTTCCTGCGGCTCCACGACATTTGACCTCACCCTTCCAAGTCTGAGGCGTCTTACGCAGCGGCGGTGATGACCGACGGGTCTCCAATTGCCGCAAGCAGGGACCCAGGTCAGCAGCAGCTCGATGAGGAAAGGAAACGGGATGCAAATCAGTGGTAGTTCCGCGATCGTCGTCGGCGGCGCCGGCGGCCTTGGCGAAGCCATGGCTCGCCGGCTGCACGCGGCGGGCGCCAAGGTAGTCATCGCCGATCTGGCCGACGACAAGGGCAAGGAACTGGCCGGCAAGCTCGGTGCGCGCTATGCGCGGACCGACGCCACCAACACCGACGACGTGCAGGCGGCGATAGCCGAAGCAGAATCGGCTGTCCCGCTGCGGTTCTCGGTGGATGCGCATGGTGGTCCGGCAAGCGGTGGCCGGCTAGTTGGCAAGGACGGCACACCGCTGGACCTTGACAGCTTCAAGACGACGATCGAGTTCTACCTGACTGGTGTGTTCAACGTGATGCGCCTGGTCGCCGCGGCCATGGCGCAACAGGAACCGGTCGACGGCGCGTGTGGCGTCATCGTTAACACCGCATCCATCGCAGCCTACGAAGGCCAGATCGGGCAACTGCCGTACGCGGCAGCGAAGGGCGGCGTCGTCCGGCTGCACGGCGCGCTGAGGTTCCCGCCGAAATGACGTGCTGGCGGGCATGCGCTAATTCTTCCCGGCGTTCAGCTTGGTGATGATCGACCGGAAGTCCTCGGTGGTGAAGGACTGGTGCTCGGCCGAAAGCGCATAGTCCAGACTGGCCAGGACGGCGCGTTCCAGATGAATGTTGAGCACCCGCTTCGTGCTCTCGACCGCTTGCTGGGGCAGCTCCATGATCCGTTTCGCGCAGGCCACCGCTTCGGCGACGGGGTCGGCAACTACGTGGTTGGCCAACCCGAGTTCGACGGCCCGCTCGGCGCGAATTCGCGCGCCGGTCAGCGCGTACTCCTTGGCCAGCAGCAGACTGATGTGCAGCGGCCAGGTCAGCGGTCCGCCGTCGGCAGCCACCAACCCCATGTGCACATGCGGGTCGGCGAGGTAGGCGTCTTCGGCGATGTACACGATGTCGCTCAGCGCGACCAGGCTGCAGCCAAGCCCGACCGCCGGACCATTGACCGCGGCTACCACGGGAATTCGGCACCGTGCCATGCCGAGCACGATCTCGCGTCCATCTGCGATGGTCTTGGCTCGCAGATCAGCATCGCCCGCCAACTCCTCGAGATACGCGAAATCACCGCCCGCCGAAAATGCCCTGCCGGCGCCGGTGAGCACCGCGGCGCAGGCCTTTCGATCGTCGCTCAACCGCTGCCACAACCGCGCGAGTCCGGAATGCAGGCTGTCATTGACCGAATTGAGAGAATCCGGCCGGTTCAGGGTGATAATCCGCAATGCACCGTCGGCACGGACATCGATTTCAGTAGGCATGTCGTACACGTCAGACTCCCAATCCCAAGATTCGCGAAGCGATGATGTTTTTCTGTATCTGTGATGTCCCGCCCATCACGCTCTGCGCGCGGCTATACAGATAAGCACTAAATAGGTCTGGATCGCGGGTGCCTGCGACCGCCAGCGCGGCATGCCCGACGGATTGCTCGACCCAGGTCATCAGCAGCTTGTCGAGCGATCCTTCGGGGCCGTGCGACAATCCGTCCAGCTGTTCGGACAGTCGCCGCCGCACGTGGTGGGTCAGCATTTCCGACTGGACCGCCGCCCAGGCGAGCTCTTCGGATACCGGACCATCGTTGCGCGCGAACAGACTTCGGACCAGCTTGCCGTATCTGCCCGCGTAGCCGAGTGTGGACGGTTCGCGCTCGTGTCCGACGACGGTCATGGCGACCGCCCAGCCGTCACCGGGCGCACCAACCATGCGGTCCGCCGGCACCGTCGCGCCGTCGAAGAACACCTGGCCGAATTCGTTGGTGACCCCATTCATCATGCGCAGCGGGCGCTGTTGCACGCCAGGCTGTTTCATCGCGATCACGAACGCCGACAGGCCGCGGTGGCGTTTGGCCTCCGGGTCCGTGCGGGCCAGCAGCAGACACCAGTCAGCGACATCGGAGTAGCTGGTCCAGATCTTATGTCCGTGCACCACATACGTGTCGCCCTCGCGGCGGGCAGTGGTAGTCAGCGAGGCCAGATCCGAGCCGGCGCCGGGCTCACTGAAACCCTGGCACCATCGCTCGGTGCCGTTGATGATGCCGGGCAGGAAGCGTTTCCGCAGTTCCTCGCTGGCGTGCCTGCCGATGCCGTAGATCAAGTAGCCCACGCTGGGCCGCGGCGGAGCCCCGGCACGCGCCAGTTCTTCGTCCACGATGACGTCGTACGCCGGCGGCAGCTCCTGACCGCCGTACTCGCGGGGCCACGACAGCCCGAAGAAACCCCCCTTGTAGAGGGCCTGATGCCACTGGGCCTGGCGGGCCCAATACTCTTCACCGGAGCTGGGAAAGTTCTTGGTGTGCAACGAGAGCCAAGTTCGCAGCCGCTCCCGAAAGGCAGCTTCGGCAGGTGAGTCACGAAAGTCCAAAGTCGATCTCCTTCAGCGTTACGGGCCACAGTTCGGTCGATGTCAGCGCACGGCGCAGGTAAACATGAACCAGGCAGTCCCAGGTATTGCCGATGCCGCCGTGCACCTGCACGGCGGTCTCGCAGACGGTGCGGGTGGCGCGCGCACAGTAAACCTTCGCGACTTGGGCCGCCCGAATGGCTTCGACCGGGGCCAGTTCGTCGACCGCCCACGCGGCATGCCGCAGCACGCTCACCGAACCTTCAGTCAGCGCAAGGCTTTCGGCCAACAGGTGGGCGATGGCTTGATAGCATCCGATTGGTTTGCCGTACTGTTCACGGATTTTCGCGTAGTCGCAGGCGACGGCGTGCGCGCCCCGGGCGATTCCGACCAGGTCCGCCGACGTGGTGACCATCGCGAGCGCCCGCCATTGTGCGGCAACGTCGGCGGACATTTCACCGAGAGTCACCGGCGATCCCACGATGCCCGCTTCGGCCCGGGTCAAATCGGCGCCGGTGCGGCCGCCGTCCAGGTCCGCCGCCAAAATCGTGCCACCGGAGAGCAACAGAGCACGCCGAGCGCCCCGTGCGTCGATTACTCGGTCGTCGACCGCGACGGTCGCTCCCCGCGCGTCGACACCGATATGGCGGGCCAGATCGTCGGCGAGCACCGGGCCGAGAAACGGTGTGTCGACCAGTCGGCGCCCGAATTCCTCGGCGACAATTGCTACTTCGACGCCAGAGGCTCCGTCGGAGCGCAGCGATCGCCAACCGGTCGCCTCAACCTGCTTGTCCAGACGCGCAATTCGATTATCGTCATCGAGATCCTGAACCGCTCCGGGTCCAAGGTCGTCGGCCAGCTTGGCGGCGGCGTCGCGTAGTTGCTGCTGTTCAGCTGTCAGACGTACATCCATATTGCTCCTTCAGCACTCGGCGCAGCACCTTGCCCGAGGGCAGGCGAGGAATATCGGGCACGAACACGACCCGGCTCAGGTGTTTGTAGGATGCCAGCTTCTCATCCACCCGAGCGGCGAGATCGGCAGCGTCGACGGGCGCGTGTGCCGCGACCGCGGCAACGATCGCTTCACCGTTGATCCTGTCAGGTACGCCGAACACCGCGCAGTCTTTGACGGCCGGATGACCGTGCAGCACCGTCTCGATTTCGGCGGGCGCGACCTGGAAGCCACGCACTTTGATCATCTCTTTCAGGCGATCGGTGATCCGCAGCCAACCGTCGGTGTCGAGCCGGCCGACGGCCCCGGTCCGGTACCAGCCGTCGCAAACCGCCTCGGCGGTCGCGTCAGCCGGCAGGTAGCCGGCCATGAGCGACATCGACCGGGCCTTGATCTCACCGACCTCCCCGGGGCAGAGCGGCTCGCCGGTCTGCAGCGAGACCACCCGCAGGTCCACACCCGGCACTGGGCGTCCCACGGCGTCAAGCCGGGCCCCCTCGAGCGGATTACAGGCGATGACGGGCAGTTCCGTGGTGCCGTAGGCGGGCACCCAACCGACACCGGTCCGCTGGGTTACGGTCTCGGCGATGCTGGCGCTGACCGGCGTCGCACCCCACATGATGAAGCGCAGCGACGACAGGTCGAAGGACTCCAGCTCGGGGTGCGAGGCGATGGCCAGCGCGATGGGCGCGACCGCTATTTCGACTGTGATGCGGTCGTTTTCGATGTGATGCAGCATCCGGTCGATGTCGAACCGGGGGTGCAGCCGCATCCAGGCGCCGGTCCGCAGCGCGGTGAGGATGTTGAGCAGGCCGACGAACTCCGGCCGGTTGGACGCCATCACCGCAACCCGCTGACCTGCCGTGACACCCTTTTTAACGAGGGATGCGGCCAGCCCGTCGGCCAACGCGTCGAGCTGAGGCAGGCTGAATCGCCGTTCCTCGAACACGAGCGCCGCCGGGTCGGTCACGTCCCGTCCTTCCCTGGCAGGCCCGGCTGACCCGACATCCGCACAGTCTCGAGAAGATCCTATCGCTTAGTGAGAATAGTATTCTCTATACTGAAGAACGCAAGTACGGCAGGGGCGACCATGGCGGAACTCCAAAGTTCCCAGCAGGCGGCGGTCACCGCGATCATCGAGGACACAGTGACACATCCCGCATCAAACGGCGCCGAGGCCGGTACGGTGACGATCTACCTCGACCGTAAGAAGGTGTCGGTCCCACTGGTCCCCGGCGAGACCCTGCTGGAAAGCGCGCGACGGGCCGGCCTGGAGCCGCCCTTCAGCTGCGAGGCCGGCAACTGTGGCACGTGCATGGCCAGGCTCACCGAGGGCCATGCGACCATGCGAGTCAACGACGCTCTCGAAGAGGACGAAGTGGCCGAGGGCTACATTCTGACGTGCCAGGGCGTACCCGATACCGCTTCGGTCACGGTGCGCTACGAGTAGTCACACGCGAGGCGGCGACGATGGCCAAGGGCATCATCCTGGTTGAGAGTCGACCCAGTTCGCCCGATCGCGACCAGGAGTACAACAGCTGGTACGACGAAGTCCATCTGGGCGAACTCGTGGCTCTCGACGGATTCGTCTCGGCGCGCCGGCTGCGTCCGGTTGACGGCGAGGGCCCATATGTCGCTCTCTACGAGATCGAGGGCGACAATCTCCAGGCGATCGTGGACAACATGGTCGCCAACGCCGGCCAGCTACACATGTCCGATGCCCTGCAGTTGGATCCGCCGCCGATCATGCGACTACTCGAGGTGACAACCGAGTGCGGCGGCTAACTAACCGAGCTCTCCGCTGTCGAAAGATTCACTCGCCGAAGTAATGGCCCGCGTCGAGATCCTCGATCAGCCCGGGCCCTTCGGGATGCCAATCCAGCAGCTTCTGCGTAAGGGCGCTTGACGTCGGATTGTCGAAAGACCCAAAGACTGAAAGGAATCCGAAGTGGTCACCCGCTTGTTCGACAGAGACGCTCAGCACCGGCAGGTCCAGGTGACGGCCGATGACAGCCGCGATGTCACGGAACGGCACGCCTTCGTCAGCGACACCGTGCAACCGCGTCCCTGCGGGAGCCGCCTCGAGCGCAAGCCGGTACAGGTGCGCAGCGTCGAGCGTGTGGACGGTGGGCCAGCGGTTGGACCCATCGCCGATGTGAGCGGAGACGCCTTTTTTGCGGGCGATGTCGATCAGGCGGTGCGCGAAGCCGTGGTGATCGAGTGTGCTGTGCACCAGCGGCGACAGCCGGATGACCGACGATCGCACGCCACGTTCGGCCAGCGCGACGGCCGCGTTCTCCGAGTCGATCCGCGGTCCGCCTTCTGCGGCGTCGTTTTCGGTCGCGGTCCGTCCCTGCACGACTGCCGCCAGCAATAGCGTTCCCGAGGTGATGACCAGCGGTCGGTCGGAGCCCGCCAGCACCTCGCCCATTGCCTCGACCGCGCGCAGGTCCGTCTGGGCGGCGCCTACGAAGTCACTGTCAAAATCGTGCCGGTAGGCGAGGTGGATGACGCCGTCGGCTGCTGCGGCGACGGCCCGGAGGCTGTCGAGGTCGTCAAGGTCGCCGCGGTGCGCAGTGACGCCCTTAGCCGTCAAGGCAGCGGCGGCCTCGTCCGAGCGGGCCAGGCCGGTGACCTGGTGCCCGGCTTCGAGAAGTTCCGTGACGACAGCAGACCCGATGTGTCCGGTCGCGCCGGTAACGAAGACATACATGGGGAACTTTCCTTTCGGTCGGTGACATCCAGTCAATGACCGTTGCCGGCCGCACGTCCAAGTCCTATTCCAGATGAAGCGATACGCCTTCGACATCACCGCAGCTCATCGCTGATCTATGGGCAGCACACTACGATGCTCGCATGACCGACTCGGCATCACCGGTGGTGGACCTCGACCTGCGACTGGTGGGGTACTTCGTGGTGGTGGCCGAGCATCGACACTTCGGCCGCGCGGCCACCGCGTTGCGCGTCGCGCAGCCGTCGTTGAGCCGGCAGATCCGCCGACTGGAGCAGCAGCTGGGCGTCCGATTATTAGACCGCACGCCGCAAGGCACCCGGCTGACCGAGGCGGGCGAGGTGTTCCTGCCGCGGGCCAAGGCGCTGCTGCGCTCGGCCATCCAAGCTGCGGCGCAAGCCCGGGCCGCCGCCCAGCCCAGCCGCATCATCATTGGCTACACGTCGGGCCTGATCGTCACCCCGGCGGTGCGCGAGTTGCGCCGCGAGCACCCGGACGCCGACGTGCAAGCCTTGCACCTGGACTGGGACCAAGCGCGTAATGCGCTAATGGACCATCTGGTGGACGCGGTGGTGACCCGGCTGCCGTTCCCGACCGACCAGCTAAGCGTGACGGTCCTGTACGACGAGCCTCGGGTGCTTGCGGTGCCCATCGACCATCGTCTAGCGGGCAGGGAATCGGTCACCCTCGACGACATCGCCGACGAACCCATGCCGCGGGTGCGGCACTCCGATCCGGCCTGGAGTGCCTTCTGGCGCATCGATCCCCGCCCCGACGGGCGCCGGGCACCTGACGGTCCCTTCATCGACGCGCTCGAGGACAAGTTCGAACTCATCGCCGCCGGGCAGGCGGTGGCCATCACGGCCGGCTTCCACGGCAACAGCCTGCGCCCTGATATCACCACGGTCCCGCTCGAAGGCGTCGAGCCCAGCCATATCGTATTGGCGACTCGCGCCGGGGATCGCAGCCGTCTGGTGGCGGCCTTCCGCAAACTCGCCGAGGCCCACCTCACCGGTCCAGACCGGGGCTAAGCGCCTCAGCCCTCGGCCAGCTCCGGCGGGGGCCGGTACTCGGGCTGATAGCCGGAAACGTGGATCGGGCTACCGACGAGGCGGAAATCACCTGCCGGCACAACCACTTCCGGCGTCGCTTCGAGTGCCTCGGGCAGCGTCCTAACGGCCGCGGCCGGGACTCCCAGAGGACGCAGTCGCCGTTCCCAGCCGGCCGCGGTGTCGGTCGCCAGTGCTGCGGTCACGAGAGCCAGCAACTCATCGCGCCGGGCAACCCGTTCAGCCATCCCTCCGAAACCGTCGATACCCGCCTCAGCGGCAAAGGATTTCCAAAACCCGTCGTGCGTAATGAACAGCGCCAGATACCCGTCGGCGGTCGGGAAGAGCTGGGCCGGAACGTAATACGAGTGCGCTCCGTTCGGCTGGCGCTGCGGCTCGACGCCGTTGTTGAGGTAGGCGGAGGCGTGATAGTTGAGCTGCGAGAGCATGACGTCGCGCAACGACACGTCCACTTGCCCGCCGGTGCCGGAGATGATCTTGGCCAGTAGCCCCAGTGCCGCGCATATCCCGGTGGAGTTGTCGGCGGACGAGTAGCCGGGCAGCGTCGGCGGGCCGTCCGGTTCGCCGGTCAGTGCGGCGATACCGGTAGCTGCCTGAACCACGTAATCGAAAGCCGGATCGTCACCGCCGTTCAGCCCGAAGCCGGTGATCGCCGCGCAGACGATCCGCTCGTTCCACCGTCGCAGCTGCTCGTAGGTGAGCCCCAGCCGGCGGATGGCCGATGGTTTCAGGTTCACCAGCAGCGCGTGGGATTTCGCTACCAGCTCGCCTAAGCGTTGCTGTCCCGCATCGGATTTCAGGTCGACACAGATGCTGGATTTGTTGCGGTTGAGGCTTGCGAAGTAGCTCGGCCCGACGCCGCGGGAGATCTCACCACCGAAAGGCTCGATCTTGGTGACGTCGGCACCGAGGTCGGCGAGCAGCATGGTGGCGTACGGACCGGCCAGCATGGTGCCGACCTCGAGGATACGTATTCCCGCCAGCGGTCCGGGGTCTCCCGGGCTCAACGCAACTCCGTTGCGAGCGAGGCGATCATCTCGCGGGTCCGGTGTTTGGAGGCGACGAGTTCATCCCGGTTGTCGCCGATCGGCAGTAGCCGCACCGACAGGTCGGTCACGCCTGCATCGGCGAATCGACCCAACCGGGCCAGGATTGCGTCCTCGTCACCGGCCGCGCAGATATCGCCCACATCCTTGGCGTCGCCGTACCCGAGCAGTCGCTGATAGTTGGGCGAAACCTCGGCTTCACCGAGAATCCGGTTGGCGCGCTCGCGTGCGGCGTCGACTTCTCCTGCGGCACAGAGGCAGACGGGCACGCCGGCGACGATGCGCGGAGCCGGGCGCCCGGCGTTGTCGGCGGCCTTGGTGATCCGCGGGACGACGTGCTCGGCCACGGCGCGTTCATCGGCCATCCACAGCACGGTGCCGTCGGCCCGCTCGCCGGCAATTGTCAGCATCACCGGCCCGAGTGCGGCCACCAGCACCGGCAGCGGTGCCACCGGACCCAGATCCAGCGGGTTGTGCACCCGGAACGTGTCGTTCTCCACGTCGACCGGGCCGGGGTTGGCGAAGGCGGCGTGCAGCACTTCGAGGTAGTCCCGGGTATATGCCGCGGGCCGCTCGTAGCGAATACCGAGCATGTCGTTCACGATCCAGTGGTGCGACGGCCCGACGCCCAGCACCAGCCGGCCGTCGGTGGCGGCGTGCACCGATAAGGCCTGCCGCGCCAACGCAATTGGGTGCTGAGCCTGCAGCGGAACGACCGCGGTGCCCAGTTCGATCCGGCGGGTGTGCGTCCCCAGCAGGGCCACCGCCACCAGCGCGTCGAAGTCGTTGGGAATCTGCGGGATCCAGGCACTGTCCAGGCCGACGTTCTCGGCCCAGTCGATGTCGGACAGCATCCGGGTGACCTTGCGCGCGGAATCACCGCGCTCGGGTCCGATCATTACTCCGATGCGCACGGTTCCTCTGTTTCCTTTTCTAAGGCAGGTTGCGGGGTGCCGGTCAATGCGCGGATCTCGCGCACGAGCAGGTCGAGTGGTGTCCCGGTGGGAAACACCGCGGCGACGCCGGCGGACAGCAGCTTGGGTACGTCGGCGTGCGGGATCGTTCCGCCGACGACGACGGCGATGTCCGCGGCGTCGGCGACGCGCAACGCTTCGATGGTGCGCGCGGTGAGCGCCAGGTGAGCACCGGACAAGATGCTCAGGCCGACGACTGCCACGTCTTCCTGGACGGCGATCGAGGCGATGTCTTCGATGCGCTGCCGGATGCCGGTGTAGATCACCTCGAAGCCGGCGTCGCGCAAGGTTCGGGCGACGATCTTGGCGCCGCGGTCGTGTCCATCGAGGCCGGGCTTGGCAACCAGAATCCGAACGGCCATCTAGAACACCACCGGTTGCTGGAATTCGCCCCACACCGCTTTGAGCGCGGAGACCATCTCACCGACCGTGCAGTAGGCGTTGGCGCAGTCGATCAGCTTGTGCATCAGATTGTCGGTTCCCTCCGCGGTGCGCGATAGCGCCGCGAGACTGGATTGCACTGCGCCGCTGTCTCTTTCGGCCTTTACCTTGCAGAGCCGCTTGAGCTGCAGATCGCGGCCCTCGGCGTCGAGTTCGTAGGTGACGACATCTGGCTCGGGCTCCTCGGACACGAATCGGTTGACTCCGACAACGGGGCGAGTGCCCGCTTCGATGTCCTGATGCATCCGAAAGGCTTCGTCGGCGATCAGGCCCTGCAGATAGCCGTCCTCGATCGCGCTGACCATCCCGCCGTGCCGCTCGAGGTCATCCATGATCTCGACGATAAGGGCTTCGGTGGCGTCGGTGAGCGCTTCGACGAAGTAGGAACCGCCCAGTGGGTCGGCGACACTGGCCACACCGGTTTCGTAGGCCAGGATCTGCTGGGTGCGCAGCGCCAGCGTGGTGGACTCTTCGGTGGGCAGTGCGAACGGCTCGTCCCAGGCCGCGGTGAACATCGACTGCACGCCGCCCAATACCGCCGCCATCGCCTCGTAGGCCACCCGCACCACGTTGTTCTGCGCCTGCGGAGCGTACAGCGACGCGCCGCCACAGACGCAACCGAAGCGGAACATCGACGCTTTGTCCGTCGTCGCCCCGTAGCGTTCCCGCACCATCGTGGCCCAGCGCCGCCGCCCCGCCCGGTATTTCGCGATCTCTTCGAAGAAATCCCCGTGGGTATAGAAGAAGAACGAGATCTGCGGCGCGAACTGGTCGATCGTCATCCGGCCACGCTCCACCACCGTGTCGCAGTAGGTGACACCGTCGGCCAGCGTGAACGCCATCTCCTGCACCGCGTTGGCTCCGGCGTCCCGGAAATGCGCCCCGGCCACCGAGATGGCGTTGAATTTCGGGACCTCGGCCGCGCAGAACTCGATGGTGTCGGCAATCAGCCGTAGTGATGGCTCCGGCGGCCAGATCCAGGTCCCGCGGGAGGCGTACTCCTTGAGGATGTCGTTCTGGATGGTCCCGGTGAGCTCGGCCCGCGGTATCCCCTTGCGTTCGGCGGCGGCGACGTAGAACGCCAGCAGGATCGCCGCCGTGCCGTTGATCGTCATACTGGTGCTGATCTTGTCCAGCGGGATGCCGTCGAACAGGACCTCGGCGTCGGCCAGGGTGTCCACCGCGACGCCTAGCCGTCCGACCTCCTCACCGAACTCGGGATCGTCGGAGTCGTATCCGCACTGGGTGGGCAGGTCGAGCGCCACCGACAGGCCCGTTCCGCCTTGACCCAGCAGGTATCGGTACCGGCGGTTGGATTCCTCCGCGGTACCGAAGCCGGAATACTGCCGAAACGTCCACAACTTGCCCCGGTACCCGGACGCGAAGTTACCCCGGGTGAAGGGAAACTCCCCCGGGGGCGGAGGTTCCGTGCTTCTATCCCCCGGGCCGTATACCGGCTGCAGGGGGATGCCCGACGGGGTCTGAGCCGCGTTATCCATCGATGAATAACGTACTTGCAAAAAAAGAGAATGCCAATACCGGGCAGCTGACCTGGTCAAACGGTGGCGTTTCGTGGCTCAGGCTACGCCCGGCAGAGGATCTCGCCGTGCGGGATCGCCAACCAACCCGTCCGGGGCCGCGGCCCAGGCTCGCCACGCGGCGGAGATCTCCTCAAGCTGCGCGGCAGTGGCCAAACATAAATGCAAAAGCTCACGAGCCACATCCGAGTGAAGAATCCGGTTGGCCCACATTCCGCCCCACCATTCACGGGTCTCGGCCGTCCCGTAGCACCAGAGGCTGCCGGTAGGCGTGATGTCGTCGAATCCCGCCTCCCGGTCCCACGACAACAGCCGCCGGCCGGTATCCGGTTCGCCGCAGTTGGCACGGCCCGCCTTCTCATAGAGGTCCAGCCACAAGTCGAGCGCCGGGAGCCGCGGGAACCAGATAAAGCCTGCGCAATCGGCGTCTCGAGCCGCGACAACTCCGCCGGGCCGACACACCCGCCTCATCTCCCGCAGCGCCTGCACCGGATCGGCCAGGTGCTGCAGCACCTGGTGAGTGTGGACGACATCGAACGAATCGTCAGGAAAGTCCAGCTTGTGCACGTCGGCGGTCGCGAACGAGACGTTCGACAGGTTGCGCCGCTGGACCTCAGCGCCGTATGAGACACCTAGTCGACCGGGACGTCGAGAATCGGACGGTCGACGCCGGCACCGGGACCGTCGAAATGCCACCACTCACCGGAGTACACGGTCAACCCGCCGTACTTCATGGCGTCGCGCAGTCGGGCCCGGTTCGCCTGGGCATCGGCGCTGACGCCCTGGGTTGCGAACGCCGTTGCCCGCGAGGAGAAGTCGTCGAAGTCGGTGCCCATGTCGGCCAGGCAAAATCCGTCCACCTGCCGCTCGGGCGGGCACTGCTCCTGCACGCTGGTGAATGTCACGTCAACCGAACGGCCCGACTCATGGCTGTGCGCATACTGACCCGGGCGTGCGACCCAGGCCGGGTTGGGGACCACGTTGAACATCCTGACCTGAACGTCGTGGGGCCGGTAGCAGTCCCAGAACACCAGCACGTGCCCCTGCGGCCGGAACGCCGCCGCGGCCGCAGCGAGGCCTGGAGCCATCGATTGGTGCACAAGGCATCGAGCGTCGGAGGGGTACAACTGCGTGCCGGTGAAATTGTTCGTCGTCGCGTAGCGCAGATCGATCACCGCATCGGGAACGACACTACGGACGTCGACGAATCCGGCCGCGTGCGCGGCGTCGCTGACCGGCGGCACGCCGGGGCCGGACGGGACGGTGGTGCCTACGGGTTGGACGCCGACCGGGGTACTCCTGGTATCGGACGACCGACCGGGCAACGCGACGCAGGCAGCTTCGCAGCCGCCGGAAGCCATGACGAGCGCGACGGCGACCACGAGCAGAAAGGACCGTCGCATCCGAGGCATCTGAACATTGTTGCGGTTCGTGAGTCGGACCACATCAGCCACACCAGCCACTGCTGAACTCCACGAATGCTTCTGCGAATCGATATCACCGGTGATATCAGTTTGGTGGATCACTTGCCGGCGGTCGTTTAAGACCGCCGCCGCCTCGCCGAGCTGCAGGCGCGTCTAGCCCGCGGTCGCACCCACCGCGACCGGGCCGCGGTCGCAGCCGAGACCGCCGCCATCTGCAAACCCCGCTGGGTGGCCGATATCATCACCGTCACCCTGACCGGCGACACACCCGCCGACTTGCGGCTGACCTGGCGCAGCGGCGCTCCGGGACGGTGGGCGGACTGTGTTCGCGTTTCCGGGAGGTTCAAGCCGATTCGGTGTATTTTGCGGCGCGGGCGATGGCGTAGGACCGCCAGAGTTGTCGTTCCATCGAGTCGAACACATGGTTGGTGACGTTCTTCGCCAGCTCCAACTGATCACCGGTTAGCGGTGCGGGCGCGGTGCCGTCGGTGTCGCCTCCGGTGTTATGTGCTGCTGCTGGGGGGTCGTGCCGGCCGGCGAGGTAGTCCAGCCGCCGCCCGGTTTCGGTTTCCACAGCCAGCGCGAGGGGGCGGGTTTGCGCGAAGAATTCTTCGCCAGTGGATTCGAGCGCGACCATCATCCACCAACGCAGCGCTGGGTCACGGTGGCGCAGGGCGATCTTGGCGAACTCGGTCATGTTCTGGCGGTGCAGATCCATGTCCGGGTCGAGGAACAGCCACTCCAGCGCGCCGCTGGCCCCGTGGCCTAGCAGCTGGTCGAGCCCGAGCGCCTCCCAATCCGACAAAAACAACCCGCTGTGCTCAGACAGCCGCGACGCCCACGCGTTGACCGCGTGTTCGGCGGCGCCGGCAGGCTCGGCGTAGGTCAGGGCATACCTGTTGAGGTCGCGATAGCCAAGGATGTCCATCACCCACATCGGCACGAACCGCCGGAGCCGTTCGGCGGGGCTGTGCTGATCCTCGCGCAGCCATTCGTAGAACGGATGCGCACGCAGCCGCTGCTTGCGCTCTTCGATGTGGCGGATCATCTCGGTGTCAAGATCGTCGCGCGGATGGATCTCGACCGAGGGAGCGATCCAGTCATCCCCGGCGGCAGGGTCGCGCGGGCGACGCGGGGTCGTGCCGGTGTCGAGGTAGGTGGCCGCGTAGTGCAAGAACCCATCGAAGATGTCCTCGAAGATGCCGAACATCCGCTCGCAAGCCTCGCTCGCACGCCCGCGGCGCCCGGGGTCGAGCACCACGGTCTCAAACACGCCTTCGGTGTTGGCGACATGCCCGGATTCCAGGTCCAGGTGGTAAGGGCCGAAATAGCGGTAGTCGAGCCCACTTAGGCCGGACAATTCCACCGCGACCCGGGCGGTGTTGCTGAGCATGACATGGCCGGTGGCCTCACCGGCCTCGGAGTGGCCGAACCGGATCAACGCGTCGTCGCCGTCATCCACAGCCAGGCGCATGAACTCGATTCCGCTGCGCCGGAAGACCTCCTGGTCCGGCGACAGGAACAGCCCACCACAGGACATCGCTGGCACGCCACCCCAACCGGGTATCCAGATCAAGCTTGCGCCAGTCCTGCAGAAACATCCGGGAGTGCTTCTCGTCTTCGAGCGTCCCGAGGTTGATCACCCATTCGTACTCAGTGCGGGGCTCGGGAAACCGCAGCACCCAGCGGTTGATGTCCCGGAACTGCATGATGAACAACGCCCCGGCCGGGGCGAAGGCAAGCCGGTCGAGCACCGGGACCCGGTCACTGCGCAACCAGTCGAAGAAGGCGTGCCGGCCGATCTCCTCCTGCCGTGCATCCCGCAGCTTCATCACCTGTTCCATGCACAAACCTCTTCTCCTTGACCCTCGTACCACAGGGTCAATTTCGCGTTCAACGTCCAAAGCTGCGGTAACTCGACTGTACGAGCGCCCGGCCCCTCTAGGCCAGCCGAGCGTTGACCTCCCATATCACCCTGTCGTACGTTTTAGTGACCCTGTTAGGGGTCGCGACCCGCCAGCGGGGGGAGTTTGGGTGGGCACTCCGGAATCAGACGGGGACGTTCACGAGGACTTGAGGGACGCGCTTGCAAATGCCCTGCAAGTCGCAGGCCTGGCTTGCCGGGGGCCGTTAGCCGAGCAGCTCGCCGCCGGGCTTCGGCGCGCGTTCGAGCAGGATTGCCGGGATCTGGCCGAGGAGGTCGGTGTCTCCTTGGCGGCGCAAGCCGTCGGCGGCGGGCTGGAACCCGCGCAGGTGCTGGGCCGCGCGGCGGGCGCTATCGCGCGCCACTTCGCCGGCCAGGGGTCGTCAGCGCAGGTGGCGGCCCTGCTGCAGGGCTTATGCGTCGGCTACATCGGCACGCTGTGGGATCGGATCAAGCTGCTCGACGAAAGTGAGATCGGGCGCACGCTGGCTGGCGGGCCGAGCGCTGGCGACGCGCGCCTGCTGCAGGCGGTGTTCGCCCAAGCCGGCGTCGGGGTCGGCATCTCTGATGTCACCGGCCGGATCCTCGTGGTCAACGCCGCGTTCGCCAAGATGTTCGGCTACGACGACGACGAGGAATTCGCCGCCACGTTTCAGATCACTAACCTCAGCCATCCCGACGACCCGCCCGGGGTGTGGGATCTGTACGCGAAATTGATGCGCGGCGAGGTCGACCGGGTGAGCATCGAGAAGCCACACCGGCACCGCGACGGACACACCGTGTGGAACAGCATTAACGTCTCGTTGATCCGCGATCCCGATGGTGCACCCGCCTACACGCTGGCGCTGTTTGAAGACGTGACCGAACGGCACCAGCTCCAAGAACGGATCCGCCACCAGGCGCTGCACGACCCACTGACCGGGCTTCCCAACCGCGCCCAGTTCTTCGAGCGCCTCACCGGGGCGTTCGAAGATCCGCGCTCCCGCGTCGGTGTCTGCTACGTCGACCTAGACGGGTTTAAGGCCATCAATGACACACTTGGCCACGACGCCGGTGACAAGCTTCTGGTCGAGGTCGCTGACCGGCTGCGTTCGTGCTTACGGCGACCCGGCCAGCTCGCCGCCCGCCTGGGCGGCGACGAGTTCATCGTCCTTGTGCCGCAACCGGACGGAGCCGGCGAGGTCATCGAACTCGCCGATGCGGTCGTGCGCGCTGTCGCGTCGCCGATCGACATTGACGGGCATCCGATCGTCGTGTCCGCCAGTGTCGGTGTCATGGAAGAACAGGTCGCCAACACCTCTGAGGTCGACTTGATGAAAGGCGCCGACGCGTCGCTGGTATGGGCCAAGGAATCCGGCCGCAACCGCTGGGCGGTCTATGACCCCGAACGCGAAAACACCCGTTACTGCTTGCCCACCGCGATGCGTGCGGCACTCGATCGCGGTGAGTTCTTTCTCGTGTACCACCCGATTGTGCGGCTCACCGACAATCGCATGATCGGCGCCGAAGCCCTGCTGCGGTGGGAGCACCCGACGCTGGGCACCCTGCTCCCGGGCCGGTTCATCGACCTCGCCGAAGACAACGGGCTGATCGTGCCGCTTACGGCCTATGTGATTGAGCGGGCCTGCCGCCAGGCCCGCGGCTGGCTCAGCAGCAGCCCCGGTCGACAACCATTTGTCAGCGTCAACGTCTCCGCCAGCAACATCCGCGATCCCGGCTTCCTCCCGATGGTTGAGCGCGTGCTCGCCGACACCGGCCTGCCCGCCCACGCCCTGCAGCTCGAAATCACCGAGAGCGCGAACCTGACCACATTCGAGGCGTCTGCGGCAAGGCTGCACGAAGTGTCGGCCCTCGGCGCGGGCATCGCCATCGACGATTTCGGCACCGGATTCTCCAGCCTCGCCTACCTACGCACACTGCCTATCGACGTAGTCAAACTCGCCGGGGAGTTCATCGAGAACATCGACGGCAACCTGCATGACCGGCTGGCCGATGAACAGATCGCCCGAGCAATGATCGATCTCGCCCACACACTTGGTCTC
>DATJBA010000197.1:0-8629 GCA_035515675.1 Mycobacterium sp. | reverse complement strand
CGTTTCCGTTGGTCGCGTCAATCACCACTTTCGACTACCCCCTTCGAGCCTGGGCAACCACGGACGTGGTGGGTAGATGCGCAGATTGGTCCTGTTTGCGTCGGGTCAACGGTGGTAACCGCTAATTAGCGGATGGCGGGCGAGCCGTCATGAATCAGCAGGAAGGGAAGCCATGGGCATGGACCACACGTCTGACCCGAAGCAGCGGGATCTGGAGCCGTCCCGGGTCCGTCGCGACACCGGATACCTGACCACCCAGCAGGGCGTCCGGGTGGATCACACCGACGATTCGCTGACGGTCGGTGAGCGTGGACCCACGCTGCTGGAGGACTTTCACGCTCGCGAGAAGATCACCCACTTCGATCACGAACGGATCCCGGAGCGCGTGGTGCATGCGCGGGGGGCCGGCGCCTACGGCTTCTTCGAACCGTATGACGATTGGCTGGTCGAATACACGGCGGCGAGGTTCCTGACCACGCCGGGTACCCAGACCCCGGTGTTCGTGCGGTTCTCCACGGTGGCTGGGTCACGGGGTTCGGCTGACACCGTCCGCGACGTGCGCGGTTTTGCCACCAAGTTCTATACCGAACAGGGCAATTACGACCTGGTGGGCAATAACTTTCCGGTCTTCTTCATCCAGGACGGCATCAAGTTTCCCGACTTCGTGCACGCCGTGAAACCCGAGCCGCACAACGAGATTCCGCAGGCAGCCTCGGCTCACGACACACTGTGGGATTTTGTCTTGCTGCAGCCCGAGACGCTGCACGCCATCATGTGGCTGATGTCGGATCGGGCCTTACCGCGCAGCTATCGGATGATGCAGGGTTTCGGTGTGCATACCTTCCGGCTGGTCAATGACCGCGGTGAAGGCACTTTCGTCAAGTTTCATTGGAAGCCGCGGCTGGGAACGCATTCGTTGATTTGGGACGAGGCACAAAAGATCGCCGGCAAGGACCCTGATTTCAACCGGCGAGATTTGTGGGAAGCAATCGAGTCGGGCCAGTATCCGGAATGGGAGCTCGGGGTGCAGCTGGTGGCTGAGGCCGACGAGTTCAGCTTCGACTTCGATCTTCTCGATGCAACGAAAATCATTCCCGAAGAACAGATTCCGGTTCGACCCGTGGGCGCAATGGTGCTGAACCGCAACCCGGACAACTTCTTCGCCGAGACGGAGCAGGTGGCGTTTCACACGGCAAACGTAGTACCTGGGATCGACTTCACCAACGATCCGCTGTTGCAGTTCCGCAACTTCTCCTACCTCGATACCCAGTTGATCCGCCTCGGCGGTCCCAACTTCGCTCAGTTGCCGATCAACCGGCCAGTGGCCGAGGTCCGCAATAACCAGCAGGACGGGTATGGACAACATGCGATCCCGCAGGGCCGATCGAGCTACTTGAAGAACAGCCTCGGTAGCGGATGTCCGGCGCTGGCCGATGAGAACGTATTCCGCCATTACACGCAGCAGGTCGACGGTCGCGCGATGCGAATGCGCGCGAAGTCCTTCGAGAATCACTACAGCCAGGCGCGGATGTTCTGGAAGAGCATGTCGTGGGTCGAGGCAGAACATATCGTCGCAGCTTTCGCGTTCGAACTCGGGAAGGTGGAGGTGCCCGATATCCGTTCGGCGGTGGTGGCGCAACTCATTCGCATCGACCACGAGCTGGCAACCCAGGTAGCCGCGAAACTGGGACTTCCCGAGCCGCCCGATCAGCCGGTCGACGACACCATGCCCGCATCGCCGGCGCTGTCCCAAATCACGGACGCCGGCGACACGATCGTGTCGCGCAAAGTCGCCATGCTGGCCGCCGATGGTGTGGATGTCGTAGGGACGCAGCGCTTCATCGGACTAATGCAACAGCGCGGCGCGGTGGTCGAAGTTCTGGCCCCTGTTGCCGGTGGCAGTTTGGAAGGTGGATCGGGCGGCGAACTCCCTGTCGACCGGGCGGTCACCACGATGGCATCGGTGCTCTACGACGCGGTTGTGGTGGCCTGCGGACCCCAGTCGGTATCGACACTCGCAAACGACGGCTATGCCATGCATTTCGTGGTCGAAGCCTACAAACACCTGAAGCCGATCGGTGCGTTCGGCGCCGGGATCGACTTGCTGCGCGCGGCGCACATCGAGAGCCGCCTTGCCGATGATGCCGAAGTTGTCAACGACCAACACGTCGTCACCACCACGGCCGCCGCCGACACCTTGCCAGACCAGTTCGTCGAGGAATTCGCCGCGGCGCTGGCCCAACACCGGTGCTGGCAACGACAAACAGACCCCGTGCCGGCCTAGCTTTCCAGGCACAGGGGTTTGACCCTAGTCAGGCGGGGCAATCCTGAGACCGGCGTCTCATCATGCACAGGAGGATCAACCATGCCGAATCCGTCGATCAAAAACGAGAAGCTATATCAGGATCTGCGCAAGCAGGGTGACTCGAAGGAAAAGGCGGCGCGAATCTCCAACGCAGCCGCTGCCCGGGGTAAGTCGTCGGTTGCCCGCAAGGGCGGCAAGTCCGGGTCTTACCAGGACTGGACGGTCCCGCAGTTGAAGAAGCGAGCGAAAGAGCTTGGTATATCCGGGTATTCAGGCCTGACGAAAGACAAGTTGGTCGCTAAACTACGTAACCACTGAATCCCCGTCGGCACCGTCAGCCGGTGAGGCCAAGCCGTTCAACTAGCACCAAGAACGCGACCCCGTAATCGTCGTCGGCGGTCTGGGATCGTACGCGGTCCCAGTCCAGCTGTTCGCGCACCGCGCGCACGGCTGGCAGCAGCTTCGCGAAGTCACACAGACGCTCGCCGAGGGAGCGCAGCTTCTGAATCAGCACCATAGTGGGCGGCGGTACTGGCATTGCGATTGCCAGCACGTCGCGCGGCTCCGCGCAGTCCAGGGGTCGCCGAGCCGACCGGCACGCCGTTCAGGCGGTGCAGCACATCGATGACCGTATCGCCGGTGCGCGCCTTGAACAGCCAGTCCTGCGCTTGAACAGCCAGTCCTGCGGGGGATGTTCGACGCCGAATCCGGTCCCTGAGGGTGGTGCCGGCGATCGCCACTTCAGACGCCGACGAACACGGCACGGTCGGTAATCACGCACGGCCCGGTCCAACGCGACCAGCACGATGCCAGGTTCCGGTTTGGCGGTGTCGACGTCGCGCGACGACGTAGTTGCTGCGACGATGTCATCGCAGTCGAGCACCTTGAGCAGCATCTCCAGTTCATCGTCGGGAGCCGAACTCGCCAGCACCACCTGCAGACCCAGATCGGCAACGCGGCGCAGCAACGCGCGGGCACGGGGCAACAGCGCCAGCTCGCAGCGCAGCGGGCACAACGTTCGGGGCGTGGCCGATCAAGGTGTAGGTGATTGCTCGTTCGCGGCGAGTCGATGTTGGACACGCTCGATGTCCTCCAGTGAGGGCATCCCGTCAGTGATCCCGGTGATCTCCACCCCGACATCTGCGGTGTCGGTGGGCCAATGTTTACGCACGGTAAGTTCGCGTGTGATGACAGTGATCTCGTCGTCGGATACTCTTCGTGGCAACAGGGCTAACAGCGGCACGTAACCGGTGGCGGGCATCCCGGTCGGGTAACCGGCCCGTAAGAAAGCGACGATCCTCGACAACCCGTCGGCCAGCCCCATCGCACACCTCACTAACCCCGCCGCGCACGCCTCGGCGGCAGTCCTTCCCAGGTATAGCCCGGCGTAACCATTTGAAACACCAACTGGCGGTTTAGCGACGGGTTTCGCTAGGATTTCGACTTGCCCGGGGCTGGCTTCCGGGAGCAGTGTGATCTGGCCGCTCGGTCGAAATTAACCCTTCGCGCTTAACGACTTCCGCTCCTGCACTCGCAAACCTGTTGTGGCGGTGATGACCGCGTGCGTAGATGGGTCCGGTCCGACACACCGGACCGGACCCATCGCGTGAATCGAACTACTGGTGTTGCTTCTGGCGTTCTTCGGCGGCTTCCGCGCCGCCGCGAGCAGACTCGGCTTCGGCCTCTTTCTTGGCTGCGTCACGCTGCGCGTCAGCCTTGTCTTGCTGTGCCTTGCCTTCCCGGACTAGGTCGTCGCGACCGGCCAGGGTTCCGCCGACCTCTTTGGCTTTACCTTTGACACCCTCGACGACTCCCTCGACTGCTTCTTGTGGTCCGCTCTTCTGATCCCCCATGGGGTTGATCCTCCCTCTCGGTGTTATTGAGCTTGCGCTCGACTGGTTGCGAATCGGCTTGATCAGCTCGTGGTTGGACGTACGTCAGAAACCGGTAATCCCGAACGTTCCGGGATCCTGATCCATAGCGGTGTCTTGTCCCGTGCTGATCAACTCGTCCGCATTTATCGGTTTCCCACGACGCAGCCAGTCAAACGCCCGTAATACGCATCCGACCGAAGTCGGGTGTGAGCGAACAGGATTTATCGCACAAGGTCCGTTTGGACAGCGATTCGGCGGGTACTGCCCAGCTACGCGGCGGCGACGGCATGCGGGGTGACGCCAGACCACTATCGCTGTCATAGGGCGACCGGCACGGCCGGATCTCGGGTCACCGCCAGGCTGAAGGGCCGCGATGTCGCGGTGGTCGAGATTTCACGTACTCACGGGTTGACCTGATCACTGGTCAGGGCCTGTCCGAGGCGCTGGAAGGTGTCGACGTCGTAATCGACGTGTCCAACCCGATGCCGGCCGATGACCACTCCGACATCACACCCTCGCCACGGCCGCCCACAACGTGGTGGGTGCATGCGCCTCGCAGGAGATCCAGCGACTGGTGGTGTCGACGGTTGCCGGCATTGAAGACCGAGGCTCCCCCAGGCTCCCAGATCAAATACTTGCTCGCTCGCAAAGGTTGCGCCTTAAGAACGAATAACAAGGAGATTAGCGGGTAGTACCAGACGGTGGGAAGTGTCAAAGCCGCCTGTTCGGGCCAGACTGTTGTAGTTACCGGCGCCAGCGGCGGAATCGGTCGCGCAACAGCCACAGCGTTCGGCGCGCGGGGCGCGCATGTCGGCCTGGTGGCCCGCGGCGACGAAGGACTGACCGCCGCGGCCTGTGACGTCGAAGCCGCTGGCGGATGCGTGATACCCACCGACGTGGCCGATCCTGAACAGTGCGAGGCGGCCGCCGAGCAGGTCGAACGGTCGTTCGGGCCGATCGACGTGTGGGTGAACGTGGCCTTCACGTCGGTTTTGTCCCCGTTCTGTGAGATCACAGCCGCGGAGTTCCGGCGCGTCACCGAGGTGAGCTATCTCGGCTATGTCTACGCCACCATGGCGGCGCTGCGACGGATGCGGCCCCGAAACGCCGGCACTGTCGTGCAGGTCGGCTCCGCACTTGCCTATCGGGGCATTCCGCTGCAAACCGCGTACTGCGGCGCCAAGCATGCAATACAAAGTTTTCACGAGGTGCTGCGCTGCGAGCTGCTGCACGACCACAGCAATGTTCACGTCACGATGGTCCAGATGCCGGCAGTGAACACGCCGCAGTTCCCCTGGGTGCTGTCGCGCCTTTCCAAGCAAGCCCAGCCGGTTCCGCCCATCTACCAGCCCGGGGTCGCGGCGCGCGCAGTGCTGTATGCCGCGGATCATCCTCGCCGCCGCGAGTTTTGGGTGGGTGGGAGCACGGCGGGCACCCTGGTCGCCAACGCGATTGCGCCGGGACTGCTCGATCGTTACCTCGCCCGCACCGGCTTCGACTCCCAGCAGACCGACCGTGCACGGCCTCGCGACCAACCGGCCAACCTGTGGGAACCTTGGCAGCGGCGGTGAGGACTACGGCTCCCACGGCATCTTCGACCGGTCGACTGATCGCGGTTTTCAGCTGTGGGCCTCGCACCACCATGGCCTTATCGGCGGCACAGCGGCAGGGGTCCTTGCCGCTACGGCCGCGACAGTTGCGCCGTTGGCGACGGTGACGGTCGTGCGGAACTTCCTTGTTGTATCTGGATGTGCTCGAGCGGATTCCAGACTGGCTCGACGTAGCGAGCAAACTGGCGCGAGCGCGCGCTCGGGGAACCAGCATGACCCGAACTGTTCCGTCTAGGAGGGGTAACCAATGTCCAAACAGAACGTCGCTGACTACCTGCTGGAGCGGTTGCGGGCATGGGATGTTCAGCACGTGTTCGCATTTCCCGGCGATGGCATCAACGGAATCCTGGCCGCGTGGGGCCGCGCGGATAACCAGCCCATGTTCATTCAGTCGCGCCATGAGGAGATGAGCGCCTTCGAAGCGGTCGGCTACGCCAAATTCACCGGTCGCGTCGGCGTGTGCATGGCCACCTCAGGACCCGGTGCGATCCATCTGCTCAACGGTCTCTACGACGCCAAACTCGACCACGTGCCGGTGGTGGCGATAGTCGGGCAGACCAACCGCAGCGCCATGGGCGGGTCCTACCAGCAGGAGGTCGACCTGCTGAGCCTGTTCAAAGATGTCGCCAGCGACTATGTCCAAATGGTCACCGTTTCAGAACAATTACCCAATGTGCTGGACCGCGCCATCCGCGTCGCGATGACCCAGCGCACCCCGACGGCGCTGATCATCCCGGCCGATGTGCAGGAGCTGCCCTATTCGGCACCCACCCACGCATTCAAGACGGTGCCCTCCAGCCTGGGCATCGAGTGGCCCGCAATCTCCCCCGACGACGCGGCCATCGCCCGCGCGGCCGAGGTGCTCAACGAAGGCAGCCGGGTGGCCATGCTGGTGGGCACCGGCGCTCGCGGGGCACGCGCGGAGCTCATCGAAGTCGCCGACCTGCTCGGCGCCGGAGCGGCCAAGGCGCTGTTGGGCAAGGACGTGTTGTCCGATGAATTGCCATGGGTCACCGGGTCCATCGGGTTGCTGGGAACCCGGCCCAGCTACGAGTTGATGCGCGACTGCGACACACTGCTGACAGTGGGATCCAGCTTCCCCTATACCCAGTTCATGCCCGAATTCGGGCAGTGCCGCGCGGTGCAGATCGACATCGACGGTCGGTTCATCGGCATGCGCTACCCCTACCAGATCAACCTGGTCGCCGACGCGAAGGCTGCACTGCAGGCCCTGATCCCCCATCTGCGCCGCAAGCACGACCGAGCGTGGCGTGAGCGTATTGAGGCCAATGTGGCCCGCTGGTGGGAAACCATGCAGATGGAGGCGATGGTCAGCGCCCATCCGATCAACCCGCTGCGGCTGTTCTCCGAGCTCTCCCCGCAGCTGCCCGACAACGCCATTGTCACAGCAGATTCCGGGTCGGCCGCCAACTGGTACGCACGAAACCTGCGGTTCTACGGCGACATGCGCGGCTCGCTGTCGGGCACCCTCGCGACGATGGGCCCCGGTGTCCCCTACGGCATCGGGGCCAAATTCGCCCACCCGCAACGGCCGGTCATCGTGTTCGCCGGTGATGGCGCCATGCAGATGAACGGTATGGCCGAGCTCATCACGATCAAACGGTACTGGCGGGACTGGGACGATCCGCGCCTGATCGTGGCGATCCTGCACAATAACGACCTGAACCAGGTCACCTGGGAAATGCGGGCCATGGCCGGCGCGCCGAAATTTGTGGAGTCCCAGGCACTTCCCGACGTGGACTATGCGGGGTTTGCCGCGGGCCTGGGCCTAAACGCATTGGCCGTCAAGGACCCCGAGGAACTCGCTAATGCGTGGCGGGAGGCGCTGTCAGCCGACCGCCCCACCGTGCTGGACGTCTACACCGACCCCGATATGCCGCCGATCCCGCCGCACGCCACCTGGGAGCAGTTCAAGGCGACCAGCACCGCCGTGCTGGCCGGTGACGAGAACCGGACGGGGTTCGTCAAGGTGGGCATCAAAACCAAAGCACAGGAGTTCCTGCCGCACAAGAAGAGTTAACTGGTAGCTGAGGTCATGTCTTCCTCCGCACTGCTTGCGGTCACCCCCCGGGTCACCGACCTCTCCGCAACCGCTTACACCATCCCGACGGATGCCCCCTGACGACGACCACCGTTTCTCGCGTGCTGCCGCGCGGTGTGTGGGAGTTGGCAAGTGCCGCGGCCATGAATCGGGCGTGATGTGCCCTAGCTACCGGGCCACCGGCGAGGAAGAGCAATCGACCCGGGGGCGGGCGCGGCTGCTGTTCGAGATGGTGCAAGGTGACGTCATCACCGACGGGTGGCGCTCCACCGAGGTCCACGATGCGCTTGATCTGTGCCTGGCCTGCAAGGGCTGTCGAAGCGACTGTCCTGTCGACGTCGACATGGCGACCTATAAGGCGGAGTTCCTGTTCCATCACTATCGACGCCGGCTGCGACCGATGGCGCACTACTCATGGGCTGGATCCCGCTGTGGGCCCGGCTGGCCGCGGTGATGCCGCGCGCGCTCAATGCGGCCACGCATGCGGCCGAACTATCGGAGCTGGTCAAAAGGGCCGGCGGGATCGACGCCCACCGCGAGCTGCCGCACTTCGCCGACGAGAGGTTCACCAGTTGGTTCTCCCGCCACCCCCCGGCCGCCACCGCGTCACAGCGGGGGGTGTCGTGCTCTGGCCCGATACCTTCGTCAATAACTTCGAACCCGACGTCGGTCAGGCCGCCGTCGCGGTGCTGCAATCGGCGGGCTTTGGTGTCGACATCCCGCGCCGAACCGTGTGCTGCGGGCTGACCTGGATCTCCACCGGCCAACTTAGGATCGC
>DATJBA010000196.1:0-8185 GCA_035515675.1 Mycobacterium sp. | reverse complement strand
CCATGGTGTCCCTTGATCCCCTGATGGTGGACGGCACGGGCATGTGCGGCGGTTGCCGCGTGAGCGTGGGCGGCGAGTCGCTCTTTGCCTGCGTCGACGGCCCGTTTTTCGACGGTCTTCAGGTCGACTTCGACGAGGCGGACGACCGCTTGACGACCTACAAAGACCAGGAGCAATTGGCCTGCCAACGGGCGGGACTGGGAGGTAAATAGCCATGCCAATCGTGTATCCGCATAAGACCCCTATGCCGTGCCGGGATCCGGAGGAACGGCGCCAGAGCTGGGATGAGGTCGCAGAAGGCTACACCGTGGAGCGAGCCATCGCCGAGGCGCGCCGCTGCCTCAACTGCCAGGATCCCGTGTGCGAGCAGGGCTGCCCCGTGAACGTGCCGATTCGCGACTTCGTGCGCAGTGTCGCGGTCGGTGACTTCCAGGGGGCCGCCGACACGATCCGCCGCCGGAACCTGCTGCCTGCTATCTGCGGGCGGGTGTGTCCCGTTGAGCATCAGTGCGAGTCGTGTTGCGTGCTGCTTCACCACCAAGACCCGGTCGGCATCGGTCGGCTGGAGCGGTTCGTCGCCGACTGGGAGCGCGAGCACGGGCGCGGCGGCGAGTTCGCCGCGCCGCACGGGTGGCGTGACCAGAAGGTCGCAATCATTGGGTCAGGCCCGGCTGGCCTCACGGCTGCTAGTGACCTGGCACAACTCGGCTACCAGGTGTCGATCTTCGAGGCGCTGCACGCGTTCGGCGGGGTGCTCCGCTACGGGATCCCCCAGTACCGGCTGCCGAAGGAGATCGTCGACGACGATATCGAGCATCTCAAGGCGCTCGGTGTCGAGTTCGTGCGCGACGTGATCATCGGCAAGACGGTCACCATGGACCAGCTTTTCGACGAGTTGGGCTACTCGGCGGTGTTCGTCGGCACGGGAGCGGGCTCGCCGATCTTCATGAACCTCCCTGGGGAGAACCTCAAGGGTGTGTACTCGGCCAACGAGTTCCTCACGCGCGTCAATCTGATGCGCGCGTTCTCGTTCCCTGAGTTCGACACGCCACTTCGGCGCCCGAAGCGTGCCGCGGTGATCGGCGCCGGCGACACCGCAATGGACGCAGTGCGGTGCGCCATCCGCCTCGGCGCCGAGGAGGGTCACATCGTGTACCGCCGCTCCGAGGTCGAAAAGGGTGCCCGGGCCGAGGACTACGAGCGGGCGGCCGGCGAGGGCGTGATCTTCGACTGGCTTACGCTGCCGCAGCGGTTCCTAGGCGATGAGGCCGGATGGGTAAGTGGCCTCGAGTGCATCCGCACCGAGCTCGGCGAGCCCGACGAATCAGGCCGCCGCCGTCCGGTACCCGTCCCGGGCTCGGAGTTCACGATCGAGGCCGACTTGGTCGTCATCGCCCTCGGCACCAACCCGAACCCGCTCATCCCGCACACGACCTCCGGGCTCGACATCGACCGGCACGGCTGCATCGTCGCCGATCCGCAGACGGGCGCCACAAGCCGCCAAGGCGTCTTCGCCGGCGGCGACATCGTGACCGGCGCCGCGACCGTGATCCTAGCCATGGGCGCGGGACGCAAAGCCGCGAACGCCATTCACGAATACCTGCAACAAGGCGTTGCAGAGAAGGACGCGCCGCGCAACGATGTCGTAGCTCCGGCCCCTCCGGTCGCAGGCGAGGCAAGCGGAGGTGCGTCAAAATGAACATCGAGGAGGCTGCGAGCAGCGGTGAGGCGACCTTGGCTACCAGGCCGGACGCCAGGGTTGACAGCCCGGAGGCTGAGGAGTACCGAAGAGGGTTCGTGGATGGAACCGTATGGGCAACCGACTACGCGACGGAGGGCGAGTTGCGCGACCTCGTCGAGGTCCCCTACTGCGAAAATCCGTACTGGCAAGGGTTTACCGAAGGTGCCAAGGAAGTCTGGAGCACCAGGGAGGCAGTCTTCGGGCCTGAAAATGCCATCTGACCTGCTGTGGAGTTTGCGCGCGATACTTGAGATTAAACGAGCTGGTGCGCACAGCCAGCCGACCGCCCACAGGTCACATTAATCGCGCATAACCATGCTGTTTCCCGCCCTGTGCCTACCCGCCCTCCCAAACACACCCCCAGACCATCCGCCGACCACGGCATCATGATGCCCCAATGCGGCCGAACCCGACGACAAGACCGCGACCACCGCATTGATGCCGAACGCGCCTTCAACGCCGCCCACAACCAACCCCACCCTTCTAAGCTGGCCACCGGACTATTAGGCGCTGGTCTTAGGCGGCTTTCCTGCCGCGCCCCCGGGCGGGCCGCAGGCCGGTCAGCGAGAGCGTGTTGTGCACCAGCGACCCGGCACGCTCCATGAGAATCCGGGCGGGGCGGGAACGGGCTGGGAAGTAGTGCATCGGCAGGCCGCGGCGGTCGCGCGGCGGTGCCGTGAATGCCGGTGCCTCGACCAACGGCGCGTCGCGTGGAGCCCGTCCCTCGGCGCGGCGGTAGGCGGCTAGTGCCCGCGGGTGCAGTCGGATTTCGTCGGGGACCGCCAGGAAAGCCAGCTCGACCATCTTGCCGAACAAACGCAGCAGCACCTCGTCGCCCGGTGTCCACCGCATGCCCGCCTTCTCACGAACCGCAGGATCGAATAGTCCCGCCGCGATCCAGCGCTGACCGGCCACCAACGGCTTGAACAATTGGTCCCAGATCGGAGTCGGCATCGGAACGAACTTCGGCTTGGGAATCCGTATATGGAAGATGTCCAGGGTCGCCTGGTTGATTTCCAGCTCGTCGCGGCAGACCCGATCCCAGTACTCCTGAAACGCCGCCCACGATTTGGGCACCGGCCGCATGCTCATCCCATACATCCGGTACCACTGCACGTGCTCGTCGAACAGCTGTCGCTTCTCGGCCTCGGTCAAGCCTCCGCAGAAGTACTCGGCGACCTTGATGACCAGCATGAAGAACGTGGCATGGGCCCAGTAGAAGGTTTGCGGATTCAGCGCGTGATAACGCCGACCCTCGGCGTCGACGCCCTTAATGGTGCGGTGGTAACCCTTGATCTGCTGGCCGGTCTGGGCCGCCCGGTCGCCGTCGTAGACCACGCCCATGATCGGGTACACCGATCGGGCCACCCGCTGCAAAGGCTCACGCAGCAGGATCGAATGCTCCTCGACGCCTGCCCCCAGCTCCGGGTACATGTTTTGGATCGCGCCGATCCACACACCCATCATTCCCGTGCGCAAATCACCAAAGTACTTCCAGGTCAGTGAATCTGGTCCGAGCGGATCAGCGGATGCAGTCGATGTGGCAGTCATCACGGCCTCCTACTCCTGAATGCGCTCACGATAACTTTGACAACGCACGTTGTCTATGATTTCGGCGAATGGCGCGTGCTGGTGTTATCGAGTTTCCGCAGCGTCGTGACTAGGCCGTTTGTGGCGAGATGTAACACAGATAGCGCGACCGTCGTTGCCCGCGTCTGGACCAAACACCTACCCTTGCCACGTGGAATTCGCGCCTCGCGATCCGGACCAGAGCGAGCCCGAAGAACCGGTGACTACGGTGGCGCCTGCCGCTTCACGACCGCGTTCTCCGGTGTCGATGCACAGCGCAGCGCAGTGGTTGCACGACACAAATCGCAGCCCCGGGGTGGTGGCGTTCGTCCGGCGGGCGCGACGGCTGTTGCCCGGAGATCCGGAGTTCGGTGACCCGCTATCCACCGCGGGCGAGGGTGGTCCGCGCGCCGCGGCGCGAGCTGCCGACCGGCTGCTGGGCGACCGTAATGCGGCGTCGCGCGAGGTCAGCCTGGGTGTGTTGCAGGTGTGGCAGGCGTTGACCGAGGCGGTTTCCCGACGGCCGGCAAATCCGGAGGTGACGCTGGTATTCACCGACTTGGTGGGCTTCTCGACGTGGTCGTTGGAAGCTGGTGACGAGGCGGCCCTCACACTGCTGCGACAGGTGGCGCGGGCCGTCGAGCCGCCGCTGCTCGATGCCGGTGGGCACATCGTCAAACGTATGGGCGACGGAATCATGGCGGTGTTCCGCGATCCGACGGTCGCTGTGCGGGCGGTGCTGGCCGCCAAGGAGGCGCTGAAGTCGGTTGAGGTGGCTGGCTATACACCGCGAATGCGGGTCGGGATCCACACCGGCCGGCCGCAGCGGATGGCCGCGGACTGGCTCGGTGTCGACGTCAACATCGCCGCCCGCGTCATGGAACGCGCCGCCAAGGGCGGAATTATGGTGTCGGGCTCGACGTTAGACCTGATACCGCAAAGCGAACTGGACGCTTTGGGTGTCGTCGCTAAACGTGCACGTAAACCCATGTTTGCGCCCAAAACCGCTGGCATCCCCGCAGACCTGGCGATATACCGCCTCAAGACTCTTAGGGAGTTAACAGATTCCGATCACAAAGCCGCAACAAATTAGCCGATATAATGGATGCCAATGACTGGGGGCATCCTGTCCCGGCTCGCCCGGGTCCAATTCACCATTGGGTATGTGGTAATCCTGCTTGCCGTCAGCTGCGCCATCCTGGCGCTTGGCCCGCACGCGCATGACCTGATCGTTCAGCGCGCCAGCACCAACCTGCACAACCTGGCCAGTGGACACCTGGGAACCCTGCTGGGCAGCGCGCTGGTCGTCGACGCTGGTCCGCTCTACTTCTGGTTGCCCTTCCTGACTTGCCTGCTCGCCCTCGCGGAGCTGCATTTGCGCACCATCCGGCTGGTCGTGGCGTTTCTCGTCGGCCATATCGGCGCGACGTTACTGGTGGCCGCTGCTCTTGCCGCGGCGGTCGAGTTCGGCTGGCTGCCGTTGTCGATCACCCGAGACAGCGATGTCGGGATGAGCTACGGCGCCCTCGCGGTGCTCGGAGCGATGACGGCGGTGATTCCCCGGCGCTGGCGGGCGGCTTGGGTCGGCTGGTGGGTATCGGCGGGCATAGCCTCGGCGATCATCGGTGGCGATTTCACCGATGCGGGTCATACCGTCGCCGTGGTCCTGGGCGTGCTGGTGTCCGCCCGGTTCCGGCAGCCGATCCACTGGACACTGACGCGGTGTCTGATGCTGGCGGCGTCCTCGGGGTTCGGGTTCCTGCTCCTGGCTCACCACTGGGGGACCATGGCTGCTGCACCGGCGTTCGGCGTCCTGGGCGCGGTTGCGGCCTACAAGATCGCCCAATTCCTCAGAGCGCGCAGTTCGCTGTCGGTATTGCCGCCAGAGGGCGAGTACCCGCTGACCGGTGCGCAGCCGGTCGTGACCGGCTAAGCGTCTCGCCGCGCAACTGCGCAGCGTGCGCCGAGCGGCACGCACCGAATCACTATGATCGGCACTCGACCCGTGCCGCGCGCAAGCCCGCCTGCGGGTTGAGAACAGCCTCGTCAGCAAGGAGAGTGTCGCCGCGTGGGTGATCAACCCGTCGACCTGTCGCCGGAAGCGTTGGCCAAGGCCGTCAACGCCGCCCGGCAGGCCATCGCACTCGCCGACGATCTGGACGCGCTGGCACGCATCAAGACCGAGCACCTCGGCGACCGGTCGCCGCTGGCGCAGGCGCGACAAGCGCTGGCCACCGTCCCCAAGGACGAGCGCGCCGATGCCGGCAAGCGCGTCAACGCCGCACGCGGCGAGGCCCAACGCAGCTACGACGAACGGCTGGCGATGCTGCATGCCGAGCGCGACGCGGCGGTGCTGGTCGCCGAAGGCATCGACGTCACATTGCCGTCGACTCGGCAGCCGATTGGCGCCCGGCACCCGATCACGATATTGGCCGAGCACATCGCCGATACCTTCATCGCGATGGGATGGGAATTGGCGGAAGGGCCGGAAGTCGAAACCGAGCAGTTCAACTTCGACGCTCTCAACTTCCCGGCCGACCACCCCGCGCGCAGCGAACAGGACACCTTTTATATCGCGCCGGAGGATTCCCGGCAGCTGCTGCGCACCCATACCTCACCGGTGCAGGTGCGCACCCTGCTAGCGCACGAACTGCCCGTCTACATCATCTCGATCGGCCGCACGTTCCGCACCGACGAACTCGATGCCACCCACACGCCCGTCTTCCACCAGGTCGAAGGCTTGGCGGTGGACCGCGGCCTGTCCATGGCGCATCTGCAAGGAACGCTGGACGCGTTTGCGCGCGCCGAGTTCGGTCCTTCCACGCGCACCCGGATCCGGCCGCACTTCTTCCCATTCACCGAACCGTCCGCCGAGTTCGACGTCTGGTTTGCCAACAAAAAGGGCGGCGCCGACTGGGTAGAGTGGGGCGGCTGCGGAATGGTGCATCCAAACGTGTTGCGGGCCGCGGGAATTGACCCCGAAGTGTACTCCGGCTTCGCATTCGGGATGGGCCTGGAACGCACCCTGCAGTTCCGCAACGGGATTCCGGACATGCGCGACATGGTCGAGGGCGATGTCCGGTTCTCATTGCCGTTCGGAGTGGGTGCCTGATGCGCGTTCCCTACAGCTGGCTGCGCGAAGTCGTGGCGGCCGGCGCCCCCGGCTGGGATGTCGCGCCCGGCGATCTCGAGCAGACGCTGGTGCGCATCGGCCACGAGGTCGAGGAGGTCATCGCTCTCGGCCCGGTCGACGGCCCGCTGACCGTAGGGCGCGTGGCCGGTATCGAAGAGCTCACCGGTTTCAAAAAGCCCATCCGGGCCTGCATGGTTGACGTCGGCGAGCATCAAGACCCCGAGATTGTCTGTGGCGCAGCCAATTTCGTGGTCGACGACCTGGTTGTGGTGGCACTGCCCGGCGCCACCCTGCCGGGCGGATTTGCCATCACTGCACGCAAGACCTACGGCCGTAACTCCGACGGAATGATCTGCTCGACAGCCGAACTCGGTTTGGGCGCAGACCATTCCGGGATCCTGGTGCTGCCGCCCGGAACCGCCGAGCCGGGAGCCGACGCTGCCGCGGTGCTGGGATTAGACGACGTGGTTTTCCATCTGGCCATCACCCCCGACCGTGGTTACTGCATGTCGGTGCGTGGCTTGGCCCGTGAGATCGCCTGCGCCTACGACCTGGACTTCGTCGACCCGGCGGACGTAAAGCCGCTGCCGGTCGAAGGAGAAGCTTGGCCGCTGACGGTGCAGGCCGAAACGGGCGTTCGTCGGTTCGCGCTGCGCCCGGTCACCGGGATTGACCCCGCCGCCGTGTCGCCGTGGTGGCTGCAGCGCCGGCTGCTGCTATCCGGCATCCGCGCGACCTCCCCGGCCGTAGATGTGACCAACTACGTGATGCTGGAACTGGGCCACCCCATGCACGCTCACGACCGCAATCGCATCACCGGGGGCTTCGGCGTGCGGTTCGCGCGGCCCGGCGAGACCGTCGTCACTCTCGATGACATCGAGCGCCGGCTCGATCCGGCCGATGTGCTCATCGTCGACGACGTAGCGACCGCGGCGATCGGCGGCGTGATGGGTGCGGCAAGCACCGAGGTGCGCGCGGATTCCACCGACGTGCTGCTGGAGGCCGCGGTGTGGGACCCGGCCGCGGTATCGCGCACCCAGCGCAGGTTGCACCTGCCCAGCGAGGCCGCCCGTCGTTACGAGCGTGCCGTCGATCCGGCCATTTCAGTGGCCGCGCTGGACCGGTGCGCCGCGCTGCTCGCCGAGATCGCCGGGGGAGCGGTGTCTGAAACCCTGACCGATTGGCGAGGTGACCCGCCGCGTGATGACTGGTTACTGCCCCCGATCCGGATCGCCGGCGACCTGCCGGACCGGATCGCCGGGGTGGCTTATGCCCCGGGCACGACGACCAGGCGTCTGGCCCAGATCGGCGCCGCGGTGACCGGCGAGGGGGACACGTTGACCGTGACGCCGCCGAGTTGGCGGCCCGATCTCTTGCAGCCCGCCGACCTGGTCGAGGAGGTGCTGCGGCTGGAGGGACTGGAGGTCATTCCGTCGGTGCTGCCGTCGGCTCCCGCGGGCCGGGGGCTCACCGCGGTGCAAAAGCGTCGCCGTGCGATCGGCAAGTCGCTGGCCCAGTCCGGTTACGTCGAGATCCTGCCGACCCCGTTTTTGCCCGCCGGTGTGTTCGACCTGTGGGGGCTGCCGGCCGATGATCGGCGACGCACGACGACGCACGTGCTCAACCCGCTGGAGGCCGACCGTCCGCAGCTGGCCACCACGCTGCTGCCGGCATTGCTGGAAGCATTGGGGCGCAATGTATCCCGAGGTCTGGTCGATGCCGCACTGTTTGGTCTGGCGCAG
>DATJBA010000195.1:0-5856 GCA_035515675.1 Mycobacterium sp. | reverse complement strand
TTGGCGTTGCGGAAACTCAACCCGTATTTCCAATACGGTAGGGTCAGTCCCTGCGTGTGCAGCATCATCCGGGTCAAGTTGATGGGGAACAGCTGGTATTCGGCCTCTTTGTCGGCGTCGAGCTCTGGGTACGGGAAACCTCAGATCCCACCGAACCGTGCACCACTCGAACGCGTGCGGGTAGCCTTGCCGGCGTAGCCAATTGACGCACTCGCCGTCCGCTCTCGAGCTTGCGGCCCAACTCGTCGCGGCCGCGGACCTCGATTCTGGTTATCGACGGGCCACCTCGGCGTCGGTGACGCCCGAGCGGTCAGCGATCACAGCTGGTCTCTGCCGTCGTTGTACTGATGTCGGCGTGCGGCGGGGAACCGGCCGCGGCGAGGATGTGGTGCGCGGCGCGTGTGCGGCGTTCGGCGAGTACGGCCGCGGCGGCATCGCGGGGTGCCCCGACCATGTCGGGGCGTAGCGGCCAGACCAGCTCGTAGATGTCGGCGAGCCCGAGCGCACCGGTGCCGCCACTCCACCATCCTTCGGGGACTTCGCAGGTGAAGATCACGATGCGGCGTTCGGGGTGCGGAAAGGCGCCGTCCTCGGCGGTGATCACGGCCTGGGTGATGCCGGCCGTCATCTCGGCACGCCGCTCGGTGTCGTACTGCCCTTCGGGTACCTGACAGATGAAGCGGTACCGCGGCGATCTCCGATGGCGTCCGGCCACATAGACCTCGGGCCGGTGGACGAACAACCAGGCCAGATGCCGACCGGTTGGGTTCGATGGATCGACCCCCTCGTGCTTCAGGAGCAGGTCGGTCAATGTCGTCAACAGTGTCTGTTCTGCATCGGGAGACAGGGCGTCCTTGGGGATGTAGGCATCCAGCAGCGGCATAGTCGGGGGCTTCCTTCCTTAGCAGCACGTCGGTAGCACAGCGCCATCAGTTCCTAGTGTATACTCGGTGGTTCCCGAAAGGAACTAATTTGTGACGGAGCACCGCTACGAGCAATATTGCGGTTTGGCTCGGGCGCTGGACGTGGTTGGCGATCGATGGGCCCTGCTGATCGTGCGCGAACTGATGTTGGGGCCGCGCCGGTTCACTGACCTCCTTGACGGTTTGCCGGGCATCAGCCGCAAGGTGATCAGCGAGCGGCTGCGGGCGCTGGAGTCCAACGGTGTGATCGCGCGCGCCCAGTTGCCCCCGCCGGCCGCACGCCAGGTGTACGAGTTGACCGGGGAGGGCCGCGACCTGGCGGCGGCGATGATCCCGTTGGTCGCGTGGGGTGCCCGACGGCTCGGTGCACGCCGACCCGCAGAAAGCTTCCGGC
Organism: Mycobacterium sp.; assembly: GCA_035515675.1. GTDB lineage: Bacteria > Actinomycetota > Actinomycetes > Mycobacteriales > Mycobacteriaceae > Mycobacterium. The sequence continues at coordinate 4,539 of DATJBA010000195.1, read as the reverse complement.
CGCAGTGGGCGGCGCTGGCGATGGCGCTCTTCGCCGACACCGACACGGCCGCCGAGGTCGACGAAACTTATCAGATTCTGGTGGGTTCCAGCGCTTTTCACTTCATCGTCGGCAACGGAACAGTCCAGTTGCGTGATGGGCGCGCCGACGCTCCCGCAGTCACACTCACCACAGATGAGCAGACCTGGACCGACATCGCGTGCGGGGCGATCACCGCATCCGCAGCGGTCGACGCCGGCAGGTTGACGGTGGCCGGTGACCGGCAAGCCGGCCACCGCCTCAAACGGATCATGTCCCGCGACAGGGTGCTTGCCGGTGCCGAGAAGCGGATTGGCTCTCAGTCGCCACCGGCGGCGCGGCCAATGACTGGGGGGGCCGCGACCGGATCTCAGAACCCGGCCGGAGACGCTCGGTAGCCTTATCCGACCATGCCCCACCGAACCCGCTGGCGGGCGGCGGTTCGGTCACACTCGACATATTCGGCGTGACAGCGTCAGCGGTTGCGTTCGCGGAACGGATCAGCTTACTTCTCAACGACTTTGGCATCAAAGACGCTGATAGAAGCACGTTGCGGCGGATGAATCGTCACAGCACCCTCTCCGATCTCGCGGACATCACGGACATCACCTCGGCGTGGGTGCATTGGCACAACATCAGCAGCCTCATGCACCGCCTTGGCCGGCGCCCACCGGCAGAAGCCGAGGCCGAGTCCTACACTCACCTGCAGGCCGGGAGCACACCGGTCACACGTAACGAGGTGTGCATGAACTGCCCTCCCGTCGATGACAAGCCAACCAGACTCATTCAACGGCGCTTGAGAATCGTCTGTCAGGACAATGATCGCGACCTTGTTGGTCAGGCGTAACCCCGCCTCTGACTGTGCCGACGGTGAGCTCCACCAGCAAAAGTCCACTATTCCTTAGGATTACAAACCCGGCGAACACAGACATGAACCGGGCGAGCGTTGACGCCGATGAGCTTGGCGTCCGTGTTCACCAGCGCGCCGCCCGAGCTGCCCGGGTTCAGTGCGGCATCGGTTTGGCTCGCATTCAGCGCGGTGTGGTGATCGCGGTCGACCGCAACAGGCACGGCACGGTTGAACGGGCTGACGGCACCGGTGGCTTGGGCGTGCCACCACCACGTTCGAAGCGATGGGCGAGCACCGATCGGGATATTCTGGGTCGACGCGGATCATCTCGGTTCCGGCTGCCCGGCCACGGACGCGCGTTGGTTCGTCTGTGCTGGACTCCGATTGGCAGCACTGCGAACCCGGCGCTTTCAACCGTATTCGGCTGCGGCGGGTCGCGTTATGAATATTGTTGCCGTGGGTTATCGTGTCGCCGTGCCTGATTGGTGCGGGTGCCCAGCGTCACCGTCTGCTTCGCGCCGTGATATCCTCAAATACGTTGCGGCTGCACCAATAATGCTGGGTTTGGGCGCCGCCGCATCAGGGCTCGTCCAACCCCCGAGCGCGGGGGCGGATCCGGTCTTGGTTCAGGCGGTCGAAACGCCCGGGCAGGCGCCCAATATCATCAGTCGCGCCGAGTGGGGCGCCGACGAGTCGATTCGCAGCCGAGCACCGATGTATGACAACGGAATCAAGGCAGGCATCGTGCACCATACCGCCGGGGTAAATGATTACGCGCGGCAGGATTCGGCGGCAATTGTGCGGTCGATCTACGCGTACCACACCCGCACCCTGGGCTGGTCGGACATCGCCTACAACGCCCTGGTCGACAAGTACGGTCAGGTATTCGAGGGCCGATTCGGCGGGATGACCAGATCGGTTCAGGGCACCCACACTGGCGGGTTCAACCGCAACACGTGGGCGGTGTGCATGATCGGCGAGTTCGACGCGGTGGGCCCCACGCCGGTTCAGGTGCGCACCGTCGGGCGCCTGCTCGGGTGGCGGCTGGCCATCGATGGCACCGACCCGCACGGCAGCGTCGCGTTGACATCGGAAGGGGGCCCCTACACCCGTTTCCCCCAAGGCGCCGCCGTGAGCCTGCCGTGCATTTTTGCCCACCGCGACGTCGGCGATACTGATTGCCCCGGCAACCTTGGATATGCCTTGATGAACCAGATTCGCGACATTGCCGCGCGGTTCAATAAACGCCCCAGCGCCGAGGATCTGGCGCAGTCGCTGCAAGGTAGTGCTATCTATGACCGGTGGCAGGCGATGGGCGGCATGAACAGCGCACTGGGCGCACCGACGTCGCCGGAATCGTTCGGGACCGGAGCCACGCGCTACGTCATCTTCGAGAAGGGAGCGATGTACTGGTCACCGGCCAGCGGGGCCCAGCCCGTCACCGGCGCCATCTACACCGCGTGGGGCACCCTAGGCTACGAACACAGCGCGCTGGGGCTGCCGACCAGCGCCGAAATCCAGCAGCCCGAGTGGGTCGTCCAGAATTTTCAACACGGCACCCTGAACATTGATCGTGGGAGTCGGGCAGTCGTTAGCGTGATCGACGGTGCCGCTGGTCTGGTACCGCCGCCGTCAGCAGACGAGCCGCCCGTGCAGCTTGAGCGGTTTTCGCCGGCGCGCAACCGAGTTTGACCGGGCGCGCAGTAGCGAGCGTCGAACCGCTCGCGGCGGCTGTATCAGGTCTCCTGGGATACCCCGGTGGGGTAGCTCGGTAGGCTAGGGTGATGCGTTTCCACAGCGCCGCTCGGCGTGCTGCAGCGTTACCTGTGCTGGCCGCAGCCGCTGTGTTGGTCGCGGCGTGCAGCACCGGCCCGTCGAGTCACACCACAAGGAATACGCGGGGCGCCGCCCCGACCGCATCGCCGTCGCCATCCGGCATGCCGGGTATGCCGGGGATGACCGAGCCGATGCCTGTCGGCGACGGGCTGTCCGCCTCAGAATCCGGGTTCTCTGTGGTGCCGGCGGCGACGACGATCACCGCGAACACCGCCAACGCGTTCACCTTCCGGATCACCGTCCGCGACGGCGCGCCGGTGAGCCCAATCTGTATCCGTCCCGACCCTTAGAACGGTGTCATCTGCTTCTTTGCCATGGCGTCCGCTGCAACCTTTACACGACCGGCCACCACGGCTCCTTTGGGTTTGTTCCCGATGTTGGGATCGGTAGCCACTCGGACGCTACCCGCACGGCCACCCTCTGAGCCCATACCGGACCATCGTCGGCACCATCGCCTGCTCCTGTGGTCGGCACGGTAGGTGGACGTATGAGTGCGGTGGCGTCGTTTATGGGCCGGGCGTTAAACGCCGGTTGCAGCCTGCTTAGTGGCCCTACGCGTGTGCGGATCTACTAGCAACACCCGCCCCGGCCGGGTTGTCAAGAATCCATTAAGCCCTTCATCGGACTCTGTTGTTGGGCCGGGAAACCCCAGCAACAACCGACAAGAGTAGTACTCGATGTTGTTGGGATCGGTAGCGAAGCGGCCCTTGTGTAATGCGACGACGCCAACGAGGCGGCGCCAGAACAAAGGAAACACAACATGAACACCACCCACAACCTGAAGCGGATCATTGCCGGCGCGCTGCTGTCTGGCGGTTTGGTGTCTGCCGGTTTGGGGCTGGCCGCAGGTACCGCCCAGGCCCAGCTCGGTCTTGCACCGTAAGTTCATTGGTGCCCAGGGCTGCCCGTGCCGCATTCAACTCCGCCTGTGGCTTGGCACATGAGTGTTTGCCACCAGTGGTACAGCATCTGGGACGCCAACGCGCGCGTCGTCCGGGTCATCGAAGGAACTCCTCCTCCGAATCTCGTGTCGCCCGGCTTCCCATGGCCATAAAAAGGCACGGAATGCTAGCGGTTAAAACGGTTTCAGCCTGATCGGTGCTATTTCATTACCTCATTCACTTGTTCCCCGCCTCGCGCCAGCCGCCGTGCGGAGGCGGCGTTACGGCTAAAGGTCCGTGGTGGCCTCCGTTTGTGGGTTAACAGCAACAGTGGCAGAGTTCTCTTTGATGATCTTTATGCAGTGGTTCCTACTGATGGTCGTCACATGAATGGCGACGACGACGGGGCTGTGTGAGACCGGGGAGTGGCTGACCAGCACCTTAGGGCTGCGGTACCGGTTGCACAGCTACTGTCGGCCGTGAGCGCTCGTGTCCGTGCCAACGGCATGACCGTGAAATACTCGCCTCCGGAGTCGGTCTCACGGGGGCTACCGGGCGTCTCCAGAAGGGAGAATCGGCAGTGATAACCGAACCCGCAAAGACGTTCTCTCGCACGTTCAGGGGCTACGATCCGGCTGCGGTTGATGCCTACATCGAGATGTTGATCACCAAGCAGCAGTTGCTGTTCGACGAAGTTGAGAGCCTAAGGGCCCGGCTGAAGGAATCCGGCGATGAAGCAGCCGCGCTGCGGATTGAGGTCGCCGTCCTCACGGATGAGGTCGCCGTCCTCACGGACACCTCACCCTCGCCCCCCGCGATGCAACATCGGATGGCGAAGATGCTGCGGCGTGCGGTCGACGAGGTTTCCCAGATGCAGGCCGAGGCGCGGGCCGAGACAGAGGCGCTGGTCGCTACGGCCGAGGCTGAGGCCGAGGCCGCGCAGCGAAAGCACAA
>DATJBA010000194.1:0-21731 GCA_035515675.1 Mycobacterium sp. | reverse complement strand
CCCCGAAGACGGGCCAACTCCTCCTCGGAGAACACATCGCGAGTTGCCACCCCAACTCACCCCCGCGGACATCGACAGTTAAAACGTCAGCATATTAACGACCTTCGGCGGGGCTCCACCCACCGTAATCGTTGTTTTTTCGCTGGAAACTACCGGTGGGCCGCATCGGACACAGTACGTTGCCGGTGAGTCACCGCCGAACGGTCCACGGCGGCAAGGCCCATAGGCTCGCCAGTCCCATTTGCACCAACTGCCTCGGGTGCGAGCGCAGATCGGCGGCTGGCTGCACAGCGGTGATCCTGGTCCTCGATCCCACGAATCCTCGTTTGTTCCAGTGTGTGGTGGCAAACTCGAATGACGTTGGCCCACAACGGGATTCCGCATACCGCGATGCCGCGCCTTCGGTGGCTCCACGAGGATGACGTCGGCCCCATGTCGGCGAGGAATCGGGGCTTTGCCCACGATGCCGTCGGTGAGATCGAGGACACGTAATCCTCGCAGCGGCAGTTCTTCTCGGCTGTCGCGTGATGAGGTCAGAGATCGTGATCCATCGTTTGATCAAGTGGTGAACTGGGCGGCCAGTCCGACCGCTTGTGAGAGCACGTCCTTGAGCGGCCGTTTGGCCGCAGCCGCCGCGCGGGCAGTCACCGTCGACGGCCAGCAGATCGCCGTGAAACTCGGCATTCTGCCCGACGGGGCGGGACTCGCGCCGCAGTGTGTGTTTGGCGACCGTAGATTCGCGGATACCGATCGTCGTGGTGTTGGTGAAGATGGCGCGGTGCGTACATCGGCGACCCGGTCGCGTGTCACCGCCTATTTCGCTCGGTCGGGCTAACAGGATTTGAACCTGCGACCACTTGACCCCCAGTAAATAGCGCGGTTATACATTTCCGCAGGTCGCCGCCCATCGGTGGCGCGTTGTAGCCTTGCATGACGTTCATAGGAGCGGGTCGTTCACCATCGCGCGCAACGTGTGGTCCCCAAATAGTCCCAAGCTCCTTACTCGTACCGGTGGCGGCAGAGTGTGGCAAGAATGTGGCCACAAGCTTGCCCGTTCCGCCCGTCGGGCCGGTCATGGTCTATCGCGCGGTGCTAGTCACCGCGAGACGAGCGTGATCGTCGAGGACGACGGCGTGCCCTGCATCGCGGGGGCCGTTGGTCGCGGCGACCACTATCGAGCTCCATCTGCTGTGCCATCGCCGCGACGCCGAAGACGTCACGACTACCGCTGGCGACCGGCGGCGTTTAGTGTTGTATGGCTGCGGTCGGCGAGCTGGTTCGGTCGACGTCGGGGCGGTGCATGGTCCGGCCGCCGCCGCGCGGCCCCCGGCGGCGGGCAGCTGACCGGGCACACCGATGCAGTGGGTGTGGGGCGTCCACCGCCTCGATCCATTGCTGACGCCGCGCAAGTGGGTGCGATTCTGGGAGGCGCGATGACGACCGAGTTCACCACCGAGTCGCTTCGCTCGCGTCCGCCGACGCTGGAAATCCTGCGCACCGGGCCGCTGGCGCTCGTCGAAGACCTCGGCCGGCCCGGCCTGGCCCATCTTGGGGTCACCCGCTCCGGCGCCGCGGATAGGCGCTCGCATGCGCTGGCCAACCGGCTGGTGGCCAACCCCGCCGACCGGGCCACGATCGAAGTGACCTTCGGCGGGCTGACTGCGCGGGTGCGCGGCGGCGACATCGCAATCGCTGTGACCGGTGCCGACACCGACCCCTCCGTGAACGGAATTCCTTTCGGCATCAACAGCATTCACTATGCACATGACGGCCAGGTGATCTCGCTGGGCCTGCCACGCCACGGGCTGCGTACGTACTTGGCGGTACGCGGCGGAATCGATGTCGAGCCCGTGCTCGGCTCGCGCAGCTCTGACGTGTTGTCGGGGATCGGTCCGCAGCCGCTGCAGCCCGGCAACGTGCTGCCCGTTGGCGAGCACACCGCGGACTTTCCCGAACTCGACCAGGCGCCGGTGGCGTCGTTCGCCGAGGATCCGATCGAGCTCAACGTGGTGCCCGGGCCGCGCGACGACTGGTTCACCGATCCCGACGCACTGGTGCACAGCGAGTGGGTGGCCTCCGATCGCGGCGACAGAGTTGGCATGCGGCTGGTCGGGCGGCCGCTGCAGCACCGCTGGTCGGATCGCCAGCTGCCCATAGAGGGCACGAACCGCGGCGCGATCCAGGTGCCGCCTAACGGGTTGCCGTTAATCCTCGGCCCCGATCATCCGGTGACCGGCAGCTACCCGGTGATCGGGGTGGTTACCGATCACGACATCGACCGGGTCGGGCAGATCCGCCCCGGCCAGCAGGTGCGCTTGCATTGGTCGCGGCCACGCCGGCGGTAGGATGGCCGCGCGCCGCGCGAGGCCCGGTGCACATCCAGACCACAATGTGCTGATCTCGGTGAAGGACGAGTGGCGTACCGGAAATGGGATCCCGTGGTCTGGCTGGCAACAAACTGTTCCATCGCCGGTAGGTCTTTCTTCCCAGCGCACACTGCGCGGGGCCGTGCTCATCGAAACCAACGCGATCTACACGATCAGGGTGTGCCGTACCCGCCACCGCCAGGCGTTTCGATCACCAGGGTGTCGCCGGGCTGGACGTCGGCCGAGTCGCACCCTGCCAGTTCGACGGTGCTGCCGTCGGCACGTTCCACGCGGTTGCGCCCAAGCTCACCGGGTGAGCCGCCGGCCATACCGTACGGCGCGACTCGCCGATGCCCGGACAGCGTGCTCACGGTCATCGGCTCAGTGAATTCGATGCGGCGCACAGCGCCGTCACCGCCGTGCCATCGTCCGGCACCACCGCTGCCGCGCCGGACCGCGAATTCGCGCAATAACACGGGGAAACGGCGTTCGAGCACTTCGGGATCGGTGAGCCGGGAGTTCGTCATGTGTGTCTGCACGACCGACGCCCCGTCAAACCCGTCGCCAGCCCCCGAACCGGACCCCACGGTCTCGTAGTACTGGTACCGCTCGTTGCCGAAGGTAACGTTGTTCATCGTCCCGGCTCCTTCGGCCTGCACGCCCAACGCGCCGAACAACGCCCCGGTGATCGCCTGTGACGTTTCGACGTTGCCGGCGACAACCGCTGCCGGGTGGGACGGGGCGAGCATCGACCCGTCCGGAATGACGATGCGCAGCGGACGCAGGCAGCCATCATTGAGCGGGATCTCCGCGGCGACCAGAGTCCGGAACACGTAGAGCACGGCGGCGGTCGCAACCGACGAGGGTGCGTTGAAGTTGGACGCCAGCTGGGGCGAGCTACCGGTGAAGTCGATGGTCGCGCTGCGTGTGGCGCGGTCGACGGTGATGCGCACGGAAATCTTTGCGCCGGAATCCATTTGGTAGCAGTATTGGCTGTCTTCCAGTCTGTCGATGACACGCCGGACCGCTTCTTCGGCGTTGTCCTGGACATGGCGCATGTAGGCCTGGACAACGTCGAGGCCGAAGTGGTCGATCATTTTTCCGACCTCGTCGACGCCCTTCCGGTTGGCGGCGATCTGCGCGCGGAGGTCCGCGAGGTTAGTTTCGGGATTGCGGGAACCGTAGTGCCCCTCGGTGAGTAGGCGCCTGGTTTCCGCTTCGCGGAACTTCCCGTTCTCCGCGAGCAACCAGTTGTCGAAAAGCACACCCTCTTCTTGGATTTCGCGGCTGTTGGCGGGCATCGAGCCAGGGGTGATCCCGCCAATTTCAGCATGATGTCCACGCGACGCGACGAAGAACAGAACGTCCTCGCCCGCGTCATCGAAGACGGGTGTTATGACGGTGACGTCCGGCAGGTGGGTGCCGCCGTGGTACGGGTCGTTGACTGCGTACACGTCTCCCGGCCTTATCGCGTCGCGCCGTCGGATCACCTCCTTGATGGTGGTGCCCATCGAGCCGAGATGCACCGGTATATGCGGTGCATTGGCGACGAGGTCGCCGTCCGGATCGAACAGTGCGCACGAGAAGTCCAGTCGCTCACGGATATTCACCGACTGGGCGGTGGATTCCAGCCGGAAGCCCATTTGCTCGGCGATCGACATGAACAGGTTGTTGAAGATCTCCAGCAGAACCGGGTCCGCCTCGGTGACCGCGTCGGGCTTCGCGGGAGCGACCACTCGTTCGACGAGCAGGTGCCCGGATCGAGTCATCGTTGCCTGCCATCCTTCGTCGATGACCGTGGTGGCGTTGGCCTCGGCGATGATCGCCGGGCCGGTTACTGAGTCTTTCGGCTGCATCTGCTCCCGCTGACGCAGCGGGGCGTCGCGCCACGATCTGCCCGAGTAGATCCGGACCATTTCCGGGTGTTCGACCCTGTTGTCAACCTGTTCAGCCACATCAGACAGGTCGGGTCGCTCCGTAAGCCCGGTCGCCTCGACCGACATCGCTTCGGCGATCAGCGGACGGTCCATCAGAAACGAATACGTTGCACGATGGCTGGTTTCGAATGCGGTGGTCATCGCGTCGAGCTCGTCCAGTTTGACAGGAACGGCGGTATCGGTTCCCTCGTAACGCAGATGCACCCGGCGAACCACCCTAATCCGCTCGGCCGGGACGCCCTCGTCGAGCAGCTCGGCACGGGCGGCCTGCTCGAGCGAGTCCGCGACGGTGGCCAACTTCTCCAACGCGGACTCGAGCGGGATCTCGACGGACTGCTCCCGCATCGCTGTGGTATCGGCCAGGCCGATCCCGAGCGCGGACAGCACACCGGCCATCGGCGGAACGAGCACCGTGCGGATGCCGAGCGCGTCCGCGACCGCACAAGCGTGCTGCCCGCCGGCGCCGCCGAATGTGGTCAGCACGTACCGGGTCACGTCGTGTCCCTTTTGCACAGAGATCTTCTTGACCGCGTTGGCCATATTCGCCACCGCTATCTCCAGAAACCCCTCGGCGACTTGCTCGGGAGAACGGTCATCACCGGTTGCCTTTTGGATGTCGGCGGCCAGTTCGTTGAACTTGCGTCGCACGATCTCGTCGTCGAGCGGCTGGTCGCCGCTGGAACCGAATACAGCAGGGAAGTGCGCGGGCTGGATGCGGCCGAGCATCACGTTAGCGTCGGTGACGGCCAGCGGTCCGCCGCCGCGGTAGCAAGCCGGGCCCGGGTCGGCGCCGGCCGAGTCCGGGCCCACGCGGTAGCGGCTGCCGTCGAAATACAGGATCGATCCGCCGCCCGCGGCCACTGTGTGGATATCGAGCATCGGAGCGCGCAGCCGGACCCCGGCAATCTGGGTCATGAACACGCGCTCGTACTCGCCAGCATAGTGCGATACGTCCGTCGACGTGCCACCCATGTCGAAGCCAATGACATGGTCGAACCCCGCCTGCTCCGACATCTGCACCATCCCGACGATGCCCCCGGCCGGCCCGGACAGGATCGCATCCTTGCCGCGAAAGTGCCCCGCCTCGGCCAGCCCCCCGTTGGATTGCATAAACATCAGCCGCACGCCATTCATCTGGTCTGCTACCTGGTTGACATAGCGGCGTAGCACCGGGGACAAGTAAGCGTCGACCACGGTGGTGTCCCCCCGCGGGACCACTTTCATCAGCGGGCTGACCTCCGACGACAGCGAGATCTGGGCGAAACCGATCTGCTCGGCCAGCTTGCCGATCTCCTGTTCGTGTGCCGGGTAAAGGTAACTGTGCAGGCACACGACCGCCACTGCGCGGATCCCGTCGGCGTGAGCTTGCCGCAGCTGGTCGCCCAGCGTCTTGAGATCGGGTGCCTGCAGCACGGAGCCGTCGGCGGTGATTCGCTCGTCAACCTCGATGGCCCGCTCATAGAGCATCTCCGGCAGCACGATGCGCCGGTCGAAGATGCGCGGGCGATTTTGGTAGGCGATCCGCAGCGCATCGCCGAAACCGCGGGTGATCACCAGCAGCGTGCGCTCTCCCTTTCGTTCAAGCAGCGCGTTGGTCGCCACGGTGGTGCCCATCCGCACCGCCTCGACCTGCGTAACCGGGAACTCCACATCGTCGGCGATCCTGAGCAGCGCACGGATGCCAGCCACAGCCGCATCGTGGTACCGCGCCGGGTTCTCCGACAGCAGCTTGTGCGTCAGCAGGCGCCCACCCGGCCCGCGCGCCACGATATCGGTGAAGGTGCCGCCCCGGTCGACCCAAAACTGCCACCCCGCACCAGCCACCGGGACTCCCTTTCATAGTGCACCAACTTATCGGCGAGCTTGGGGCACTCCCCCGCGTGCGGGGAGTGAACCGCCCGGCCGCCGATGAGTTCACCACTACCGGCCACGTACCCGAACGGCGCAGTTGGGTAACTCAATCACCGCCGAGGCCGCGGTCGCCGTACTGCCTCAGCCGCTTGGCTCCCCCACCGCGAGCAGCCCACCACAACGCGCGATCGCTTTTGCATGCTCCGCAAAACGCTCCTAACAGCGTGCGGCCAACGTGAGGTCGATCGCCGCGTCGACGTCGATCACACCGGAGTTAGACAACCGCTGCTGATACAGCATCTGCCGCAACCGATTCACGTTGTCGTCACCCCCGGTCAGCTCCGCCGCACCGATGGCCGTATGCGACTCCACGACATCGGCTGCCTTCGCACCTGTGTCGAAGCAAACCTCGCTCAGCTCACGAAGCACGTCCAGAAGCGGGGCCGGTATCGATGCCCAGACGCGCCAGGTCTGGGCGATATCGGCGACCTCCCGCGCCGGTTGCCCGATGTGCTTGGCTTCGGCGTCGATGTGGACGGCGGCGATGGTTGCCGGAGGCCTCGGCACCCCCGACTGGGCCCGAAGTGCCAAAAGCACTGCTGCGTGGTCCTCGAGCTCATCACACAGCACGGACACTGCCTGATAGGCGGCAGCGATGCTTTCAGCCGCGGAACGATCAGTGCTGAACGGGGCGGCCGTCGCGCGGCTCATCGCGGTGTTCGTGGGACGAATGAGGTCGACCAGCTGAGCATTCACGCCGCCGAACTCCTGGGCCTGCGCTTCCCGCATCGTTTGCCGCCCTGCATCGGTTGACCACCCGGTTCACCGCCTGCCACGGTCACTCAGAGTACGCGAGTTCGCAGATGTCTTGCGTAACCGCGGCATCCGTCACTTGGGCCGGACCTGCGGTCACCGGGCAGCTCACCCATCAGTCGGCCCTGATGACTGGACCCAAGCCCACAAGCACCGCCCGGTGGCACGATGATACAGCCGTACAACAGGCGACCATACTTCCGCTCACTCGGCTCAGCGTTGACACCGCCCCGCTGGTCGCTGCGACAACGCTGAGGACCATGGGCAAAGTGTGTGTCGCCGTGCGCCGGCGAGCCGCCGGGTCAGCCAGTAGTGTGGACGATCAATACGTCGATCTTGGCCTTGGTGGCGACACCTCCGGGGACCGAGAAAACCCGCCCGATGAGCGCGGATCGCGCGCCCAGTCCCACATTGCCGACCACTAGCAGATCGGCGTCAGCCTTCTCGGCGAGGTCCACCAGCGCATGTACCGGAGCATCCTGAATCGGCCGTTCCTCGATGTCCTTCGCCCCGGCCGCCTTGGCCCGATCACGGGCCTCACGCAAGATCGCGTAGATTGGCGCGTTGCCGCGCACCTTATAGGCCTCGTCCCCGAGGACGTCGGCCGCGCGCAAATCGTCTTTGTGGGGAAAGTACCCCGTCGCAATGATCAACTTCGCGTTCGACTCGGAGGCAATCGCGCCAGCACGGTCGACCGCACGCAGCGACGACTCCGAGCCGTCAGTACCGACGACCACGGTTTGATAGGCCCTCAATTGACCTTCCTGGCCTCGTCTGCAGTTCCTATCGGAGACAGTAACGCGCCAATGCGTGCGGGCAAATTCCGCGAAATGCAGCCAGCCCGCCGAAATCTCCGTCGACCGCAGCCTTTATTTCGGCGGCAAACATCAGGCAGCCTGTCCGCGCGCGATCCCACAACAGTTCTGATGTCGTGGTGGCCTACGAGGCCGACGACCTCGACCCACAGCGACGGCCGGGCTGGAGCGTCCTGGTCACCAGGGTGGTGGCCACGATCACCGACCCCAAGCACGTCGCCCGCTGCGAAGGCCTGCTGCAGCCGTAGCTGAACCTGCTCATGGACACCGTGATCGCGATCGAACCCCACATCGTCACTGGCATCCGCATCGTCGGCGACAGCTGACTGGCAATGTCAGTGTCAGTGCGCCTCGCGGTCCAAGCATTTTCTTCAACGAAATCGCAACGGCGCTGCCAGGCACCGCACATCGGCGTCGTGCAAGTCGATCGGCAATGAAGCCGCTACACTCACGGCTGCTGCGGAATCGGCAGCAGCATGATGGCTTCGTACGATGCGTGTGGTTGCGGCAAGCCGATTTTCATGCTGACGTAGCGCCAGCGATTAGGCTCCTGCGGGCGTCGTCCCTAGCGGCTGACACGATGCGAGCAACCAGCTTGCCGCCACGGATGACCTCAATCGTCTGCCCTGCCGCAACCCTATCGAAATAACGCCCCGCACGCTTTCGCAGTTCGTCGAGCTCGATCCGCCGACCAGCGTCCGCCGGGATCGGGGTCATCCTCGAGTCACCGACCGACACGATCCGCGCCAGTAACCTTCCGCCACGGACGACATAAATCGTCTCCCCGGCCGCAACCCGATCGAAGCACCGCCCGGCACGCGTTCGCAGTTCGTCAAGCCCGACCCACCCACCAGCGTCCGGTGCCACGACTTTGACAGATCGCGCCGGGATCGGAGCCACCCTCCGGTCACCGACCGACACGATCCGCGCCACCAACTTCCCGCGACGGATGACATCGATCGTCTCCCCGGCGGCAACCCGCTCGAGATACCTACACGCGTTACTCCGGAGTTGGCCTAGGCCAATCACTTCCCGCATTTCGCTCCGATCTCTGTGTTCACCGGCTGGTCGCGGGGTGTTGAACCAGCTGTGTGCGCGGAGCCACGGAGCGCTCCGATTCAGAGCACTCAGAGCGTTCCGACCTTTTCACCCCATCATGCTGAGTATATGACTGTACGTGCGGTCAGTGTCAACACTCCTGCCGGGGCTGAACGACGAGGCGGGGAAGCTGCACGACGAGCTTCGTGCGAATGAGTGGCGTTAGGCGGGACGGGCGAGGTTCTCACCGCCGACAGGTCCGGACTGAGGCGAAAAGCGCTGTAAATCAGCAGGATTGAACGCACCACGGACAATGGAGCCGACTTGAGTCACGTATCCGCAACATCTCAAAGCCATCGAAGTCTCACAGGCCCAACGGCGTAGCGTATTCAAGCGCTCCCAGCCGACCCGCGGTATGCATCCCCGGTTTGGGGTGATGGTTTATCACCTTGGTAGTCAGTCTGGCGTCGGCGTTGCCGCGATAGACGAGCCAGAGCGGCCTGCATCGCCGGCGCATTGTCGCGCTGCGCGACCCGGATCATCAGCCAGCTTTTCAGTGACTGCCTCCGACTCTTTCGGGCGAGCCGTCAGCAACGTCGGTGGGGTTCAGCCGGCCGGCGCCAGCATGTCCTTCCATCCGTCGTCTCCTGTTTTACTTGAATTTTCGACCGCGTACTTGACACCGTCGGGCCCTATCAGTTCACCGCTCTGGGGGCTGTAAACGGCCGCGGGAGGCCCGCTGGGGATGTAGACGCAGGGATTTGGCTGCTGCCCATTGCACTCGACGGTCCCCGATCCCGGCCGCTGCAGTACATCGCTGATGGGAGGCGGTGTCCCCGCCACCCTGTCGGAAGGCGCCGGGTTGAGGCCGTTGTCGACCGACGGCGCCGGGATTACCGTGCCCGGCCTCACCGACTGATCGCAGCGCGCTGCGGGTGCCGGGCAGGTGAGGATCTGGTTGGGGTCGCCGTACCACGGGTTGGTGCCCGCCGGAACATAGGGTTTGGGGTCGCGGCACTCCCGCGGCGTCGCAGCACGTTTACCGGGGACATCGACACACGGAATGTTGCGTGCTCCGCGCACGGCGTTGGCCGGAGTGTCCTGGGGGATCTTGCAATATGTTCCGGACGGCATCGGCGCCAGGCTGGTATCCGCCGGAGACCGCCACTGAGATGCCGGGAGAAAGCCGGTCAGACACGGCGGGGGCTGGTTGATCGTCAGCGCGTTGTCGAGCGCAGCATAGCCCGGGAAAGCTGCCGTTACCGTCTGGCCTTCCGCGCCGCCCTGCGGATAGGCCACCAGCAGTTGCTCGACGCCCTTGTGGTAGCGCTTGAGCATGTCCAGCACGATCTCGAGATTCGCCAGTGTCTGCGGCAGCGATTCGCGGACGTCGCTGAACACCGCGTTGACCTGATCGGCGGTCGGCGCCGCTTGGGTCAGGATGCGTTGCACGTGCTGGTCGTTTTCCGCGCTCTGCGCGGCCAGGATGTTTAGGTTGTGCGCCCAGCGCTCGATCGCGTCACCCGAGTTGACCTGGCTGTCGATGATCGGCCCAGAGTTTTGGATGATGTCGTTGACATCGCCGATGTTGGTCTTGAAGTCGCCGACGATCGCCTGCGTCGCATCGACCAGTCGTTGCAGCGCGGGGCCCAACCCGCCGACCGCTTGGGCTGTTTCGTCGAGCAGCGAGGCGATCTTGTCCTTGGGCAGCACGGCCAGCCCGCGGTTGGCGGCGTCCAGCGCCGGCCCGATCTCGGTGGGCACGGTGCCCTTGGTGATGGTCTGTCCCGGCGAGAAGTATCTGCCCGGGTTGCCTACCGACACCAGGTCCAGATACTGCTCACCGACCGCCGACACCGAATGCACGTTCGCCGTGGCGTCGATCGGGATCTTGTAGCGGTTGGCGATACTCATGGTCGCCTGCGCGCCCGTCTCGGTCGGCTCGACGGCGGTGACCGTGCCGATGGTTTCACCGCGATAAGTCACGTTGGCTGTCTTGTACAGACCGCCCGACGCGGGCAGGTCCGCCTTCAGCGTGTACTGGCCGATCCCTACCGCAGTGGGAATCCGCAGGTAGTACCAGCCCAGTGCAATCGCTGTGATCACACTCAGAATGCTGAACAGGATCAGTTGGCGCCTGATAAAGCGGGTCAGCATTGCCTGTCCGCCCTTTCGACCAGCGGCCCGCCCGCGACGTCGTTCGGGTTCGGCGTGTACCGGACGTCGGGGATCATCGTTTCGGGGTCGCGGCCCCACGATTGCTCGAGCGCGCGCAGCGCTCCGGAGAATCCCGTCCCGGTGAGGACCGCGTTGTCGACAGCGCTGAGGGTCAGGTCGAGCGTCAGCGACAGGTTGAAGTAGTCGCCGCGGAACGACTTCGGCACGGAGTCGACGTCGAACGGCCGGACGAGGATCAGCTTGAGTGCGCGGATCAGATACGGTGAGGCACGGCCGAGTTCCCGCAACGGGCACTGCAGCGACAGCAGATCCTGGTGGAGGTCGCTCCGCGAGGCGGACAGGTATTGGTCGGCAACCTGGCTGAGCCCTCCTATCGCGTCGACCGCGTTGATCAAAAGGTTCTGTTTGTCGGCGAAATGTTTGATCAGCGGCGGGAATTCGGTGAGGACCCGATCCAGAACGTCCGAGCGCGGACCCACGTACGCCAACAGCCGGTTGGTGGAATCGATGGCTCGGGTGATGTCATACCGTTGCTCGTCGAGTCGGGCGGTGAAGGTGTCCAGCTTGCCGAGGAAGGCACGGATCTGGTCGGCCCGCCCGTACACGATGTTGTAGACCTCGTTCTGCAGCACTTCGAGGTTCGGGACGCCGCCTCCGCGCAGCACGATGGCGAGACTGGCCAGCGTCTGCTCGGTCGTGGGGTAAGCGGACGAATTTTTCAGCGGGATGGTGTCGCCGTCCTTCAGCAGCTCCGGGGAGGGGTTGGGTGGCGCGGCCAGCTCCACATGCTGAGAACCCAGGAGGCTTGTCTGCCCGATCTTGGCGGTGGCGTTTTTGGGTAACTTGACGCTCTTGTCCAGACGTAGCGTCAGCGTGGCGACCCAGTTCTTCAGTTTGATCGCGCGCACCGTGCCGACAAAGACATCGGCCACCCGCACCCGGCTGTTGTTGTTCAGGGCCAGCGTGTCGGGCATCTGCACGTAGACGGTGTAGGAGCCGGGCCCGGTGCCCGGGCCACCGGGCATCGGCACATTCGCGATTCCGTGCCAGTTCGCGCACGACGTCAGCGCCACGGCAGCCCCCAGTAGAGCCAGCCCCTGCCAGGCCCGGTATCGGGTCCGAGCGCCCAACGCGCGCACCGCGCTCACGCTCACCGCCCCCTCCGTGCCCATCGGTTCGGCCGCCTACTCGCGCGCATCGCGCTCGTCGCGCGCCACTGAAGCCGTTGGTTCGGCTTGCTCCTCGCGCTCATCGCGCTCGTCGCGCGCCTCACGAGCCCGGTCCTGTCGCCGTGGCCGCCTCCGCGGGTAGCGGTGGTCCAGCGGGCGCGGGCGTCGGTGCGACCGGTCCCGGGACCACACCCGGTGCCGGTGGCGGCGGCGGGATCGGCACCTGCGGGGCCTGCAAGCCGATGGGTGGCAACACCGGGTGCTCGTTGTACGCATTCGGCGGTCCCGGCGGGGTCTGCAGCCCTGACGGCGGGGGTGCGATACCCGGGCCGCCCATCAGTTCGGCCAAAGATTCAGGGGTCAACAGGCCCGCCGTGATCGGCCCCACCTGTGTGCCCTGCATGCCCGGCGCCACAACCCAGCCGGGCTGGGTGTTGCGGTGCGACAACGGGGTGTCGGGCACCCAGATCCCGGGCACCGTGCTGTCCTTGTACCCGTTCGGCGGCTGCAGCCGGGGCTCGGAGTAGGCGACTTCCTTGGGAAGCGTCTCGGCGGTGCTGAACAGGTTCAGCCCGAACGGGAGGTAGTTGAACTTGATCGCATCCAGAATTGGCGCCAGGTACTGCGCACACAGTTCGGCGGATTCTTGATAGCCCAGCCGGCTACCGGCCTGAATCATGCTGCAGACGAACTGCATCGGGTTCGCGAAGTTCGGGATTGCCGGGATGGACATGACCGCGCCGTGCGACGGGTGATAAATCTGGCTAAGGTTCTCCTCCAGCGTCGGCAGGACGTGCAGGCCGGTCTCCAAACCATTCAGCGGCTCGGGTTGGACCAGCGTGGTGGTTAGGTTGGCGAGGTTGTCGACGTCGCGCCCGAGGACCTCGCGGTTCTTGGCCAAGAATGGGCGCAGGGTGGAGAGCAGGCCGTCGAACTGCTGTATCGCATTGGCGAGGTCCCGGTCAGACCTGGTTAACCTGTCGGTGAACTGGGCCAGGTTGTTGTTCAACGCGACAAACTGCTGGTCGTCTTTGCGCAGGGCGTTGACGAACACCGCCAGGCTGTGCGCCACCGCGAAGAAGTCGCCACGACCCTCGTTCAGCGCGGTCAACGACCGCGACAGGCTGTCAAACGTGGTGTTGATCTGCTTGCCCTTACCGGCCAGCCCGTCGGCGAACGACTCGATGAGGTCACCGAAGGGACCCTTGGGCTGCTCGGGTGTCGGGCCGAGTTTGGAGATGATGTTGGCGACGCTGTCGCGCAGTTGGTCCCACTCCGTCGGCACCTGCGTGCGCCCGATCGGGATCACCGCGTTATCGGCCATCACCGGACCACCTTTGTAGGGTGGCTCCAACTGAATGCTCCGCGACGCCACCAGGGTGGGGTTCACGATCACCGCGGACGCGTTGGCGGGCACCTTGTACTTGTTGTTGTAGTGAAACGTCACCCTCGTCTTGTCGCCGGCCGGCTCGATCTTGTCGACTGAACCCACCCGAACGCCCATGATCTGGACCCTGTCCCCGGAATAGAGCGCGTTCGCCTGCGGGAAGTAAGCGACCACGGTGTTGTTGGTCAACTTGTGGTAGAGCCGCCAGCCGACGAACCCGGCGACCAGGGCCAGCACCACCACCAGCGATCCGATGGCGCTCCGAAGCCGCAGGTTGCGGATATCGAAGATGGTGCTCAATTCTGGCTACCTCCCATTATGCCGCTACCTCCCGTCCCACCTGGTGTGATGAACGGGGCCGGCAGCTGCTGCCCGGGTCCCGGAGGCGCGGGTGGCCCCGGCGGCAGCCCCGGCGCGAACGTCGACGGTGGCGGGGTGGGGCCGGCTGGTTGCAGGTTCTCCGTGCGCGCCCCCGGCGGCGCGTTGGGCGGCAGCGGCACCGGTGTGCCGGGAACGTCCGGAGGCGGCTCGCCTGGCCGCCCGGCGATCGGGATCCCCGGTGTCGGTGGCAGGCCGTTCGGGTTCGGCGGCGACGTCTGCACGTCGATCGGTGCCGGGAAGCTGCCGCCGAACGGGCCGACGTCTACGCCCGCGCACGGCAGCGGGTTCCATGGCCGCGGCAGCGCGTCGGGCACCGGCGCGTACGAACACGCCGCTCCCGGTGGGACGGCCGGTCCCGGATGATCCGGGGTGCCTTCCAGCGCCGGCGGAGCGGGCGGCGGCGCGCCGTTGGGGAACCGGGTGCCGTTGGGGTCGGGCCAGCGGAACGCGGGCAGGCCGGCGCTGCGCCAGAAGTCCTCCGGGTCGATACCACGCTTCTTGAAAGCGGCGTCGACCCACGGCTGCAAGATCCAATACGGCAGCAGATTGGACAGGACTATCTTGAAGTACGGTCCCGACGCGACGGATTCTCCCAGCGATGCGGCGAATTGGCCGACATACCTAAGGCTTTGAGCCAGGTCGTCTTTACGTGCCACCAGCAAGTCGCTGATGGCATGCAACTGCTCCAGCACAGGATTCAGGTTCGGGTTGTCGTTGATGAACCCCTGCACCTGGGCCGAGAAGGCGGAAATGTTCCCCAGCAGCGCGTCGATGGCCCGTCCACGTTCGTTGAACGCGGCCAGCAGCGCCTTCGCGTTGACCAGCAACCGGTTGATTTGTTCGCTGCGGTCACCGAGCACGCTGGCCACCTTGTTGGCCTGAGCGAGCAGGTGCTTGATCTGTTCGTCGCGTTTACCGATGGTGTCGGAGAATTTGGCCAAACCGTCGAGTGCGGCACTCAGGTGCGGGTAGGTCTGATCGACGGTCTGCGACAAGACGTTCAGCGACCGCTTGACGGTGTCGACGTCCCAGCCGGCGGCCGCCTTGGTGACGTCGAAGAACGCGTCGTAGATCTGATAGGGGGTGGTGCTTTGGCCCAGCGGCAACACGCCCCCGGGCCGCAACGTCTGGGTTCCCCGCGGCTCGATCTCGAGCACCTTCTTACCCAGGATGGTGTCGGTCCGGATCGCCACCCGGCTCTCGGTGCCGATGGTGTTGCCGCCGATCGAGAACTTGATCACGACGTGGTCGCCCTCGATCTTGAGCCCCTGCACGGTGCCGACATTCACGCCACTGATGCGCACCCTGTCGTTCTTGTTCAGTTGACCGGTGTCGGCGAACTGCCCGTAGTAGCTCGGACTGGCAAACAGCATCGGGACACTGGTGAAGCTTTGGCCAACGGCGACAACGAGCACCAGCACGGTGATGCCCATAAGCCCGACACGGCCACGGTTGAATTCCGTCAGTGTTCTCATTGCGGCGTGCACCTACCCGTGGGCTGCTGCCAGATCCTGACCGTGCGGACCGGGCCGCCGGGCTGCAGTCCGTTCCACTTGATCGTGAGGTCGCACACGTAGAAGTTCACCCAGTCTCCGTAGAGGCCGATGCTGCGTCCGATCAGATTGAGCGCGGTCGGCGTCTTGTGGATCAGATCGTTGAGCTGATCACTTTGGTCGATCAGCGGCTGCTGAAGAGCCTGCAGGTAGTTGATCTCCTTGTGCAGCAGAGCGTGGTTGTCCGCCAGCAGGTCGGCCACGGTTCCGGCGGCGTTGCTGATGTTCGCGGCGCCGGCGGCCAGCGGATCGGCGTGATTCTTCAGCCCGGTGATCAATTTCTCGAAGTTGTCGACCGTCTGGTCGAACTCCTTGCGATGCCTAACCGTGGTGTCCAGAACGATGTTCAGGTTCTTGACCACCTCGCCGATCGCCTCGTCACGCTCGGCAATATGGGCGGTCAGTTGCGCGGTCTGGTCGAGGATGTCGTTGATGGTGCCGCCCTGACCCTGAAACACGGTGATGATGGCCGACGCGATGGTGTTGACCTTTTCCGGATCGAGCGCACGGAACAGCGGCTTGAAACCACCGATCAGGGCGTCGAGATCCAGCGCCGGTGAAGTTCGAGACAGCGGGATGAATCCGCCCGGCGGCAGGACCCGGTCAGCGCCCTCACCCTCGCCGCGTTTGAGCTCCACGTAGCGGTCACCGATCAGGTCGAGATAGCGGATCTGCGCGGTCGTCGACTGATAGAGCGGCACCGAGCGGTCGACATCGAAGTCCACCCGTACCCGCTTGCCGCCGTCGACCAGGCGTACCGTTTTGACCTTGCCGATCTCCACTCCAGAGGCGCGGACGAACTGGCCGTCGCGCAGCCCGCTGGCATTGCTGAACTCCGCGGAATAGCTGTTGGTGCGGTTGAAGCGCATCTGACCGAACACCACGACGATCATCACGGTGAAGAACAGCAGCACCACCGAGACGATGCCGAGCCTGATAGCGGCGCTGGTGATTTTCATGGGTTGATCGTGTTGTCCCCGACCTGACGGCCCCACACATACTCGATTGCGTACGGTGAGCCGGTGTCTACGTGGTTATACGGCGCGAGACTGGCGCCGGTGTCCACCACCAGAGTCGGCGCCGGCCACAGATCATGGGTGATGGCCTGCCAGCAACCCGGCGCACCCCCCGGCCCGCCGCGAGCGTTCACCCGCGGCAGATTGTCCGGATAGACATAGGGATTCGGCGCCCCGCCTACCAGTCCGGCCAGCCCTAGGAGCCCCATTGTGCCCACTGCGCCGGTCAACCCTGGGAGAGTCAGTATGCCTCCCAACCCAGACATCAGCTCGGTCATGGTTTTCAGCGCGTAGCCGTCGCCGCCGCCCGACGTCGCATAGACCGCGGGTTCTTCGTCGTGGTAGTTGCGGATGGTGCAGAAGATCTCGGGACTGTAGGTGTCGAGCAGCTGGGCGGTGGGCACCAGATCGGCGACCCCCCGCTGCAGGTAGGGCCCGCCCCGCCGGAAGATGGCTTCGCCGGTGTTGCCCAACCCGGCCGCGGCCAACAACGCGGCATCCAGGTCGGCTTCCTGCAGGTGCAGCGTGCGCGCTGTGATCACCGCGTTGTTGAGGGAGTCGAACAGATCCGGTGCGGCGTTGGCGTAGGTGTCGCCCAGGGTCGCCAGCTGCTGAATGTCATGTCGGATCTGCGGCATTTGCGGGTTGATGTCGTCGAGGATGGCGTTGCCGTTGTCGATCGACCGCCCGAACTTGTCGCCCAACCCGGCCAATGCCTCCGCGGCCGCGGCCAGCGTCAGGTTCAGCTTGACCGGATCCACCTTCTCCGCGATCGAGGTGAGCGTCTCGAACAACGTATTGAACTCCGTCGTCACCGACCTCGCATCAATTACATGCTGCGCGGTGATGCGTTGCGGCGTGGGGTTCTTCGGCGAGGTCAACGACACATATTTGTTGCCGAACACCGTGGTCGCCTTGATATTGGCGTCCACATTGGCCGGAATCAGCCTGATGTACTTCGGATTCACATCCAAGACGAACTTGGCCGCCGGCTTGCCGTCACGCTGGACCTCCGAAATGCTGCCCACCCGGCCGATTTCGACCCCGTTGTAGGTCACCTTCGACCCCGGATCCATCACCAAACCCGCCCGGGGAGCCACCATCGTCAAGGGCGTCGTCGGCGTGAGCTGGCCCCGAAACTGCAACCACACGAACCCCAACACCGCCGCAGCGACCACCAAGAACGCCACAGCCGTCGTTATGTACGGCGGGGTACGTGGCGGGTTCTCCTTCACTGGGGTCGTCATGACGGCTACACCGTGAGGTTGAAGTTCGGGTGTTTGCCGTAGACCGCCATCGCGGTCAGTACGACCACGACAACGATCGTGATCAACGACAGCCGCATCGACCGGCCGACCGCTTCACCGACGCCGACCGGCCCGCCGCTGGCGGTGTAGCCGTAGTAGCAGTGGGTGGCCATCACGACCACCGCGATCATGATCACCTCCGCGAACGACCAAAAGACGTCGTTGAGGCGCAGAAATGTGTGGAAGTAGTGGTCGTACGTGCCCATGGACTGCCCGTAGAGGAACACCGTGGTGGCCTGCTGGGACAGGAAGGCCAAGGTGATTCCCAACGCGTAGAGCGGGATGATGACGACGAAGCTCGCCACCATCCGGGTGGACACCAGATAGGCGATCGACTTGATACCCATCACCTCCAGCGCGTCGATCTCCTCGCTGATGCGCATGGCGCCCAGTTCGGCGGTGGCGCCGGCGCCGACGGTGGCGGCCAGCGCCTGACCGGAGGCCACCGGCGCCACAAACCGCACATTGATCATTGCGGCCAAAAATCCGGTGAATGCCTCGACACCGATGTTGCCCAGCGAGGCGTAGCCCTGGATGGCGACCAGTGAGCCGGTGGACAGGGTGATGAAGCCGACGATGGCGACGGTGCCACCGACCACGGCCATCGCGCCGGTGCCCATCCCGATCTGGGCAATCAGCTTCAGCAGCTCTCTTCGGTAGTGCCGCAAAGCGAAGGGGATCTGCCCGACTGCGGTCAGCGCGAACCAGACCATCTGCCCGACCTCGATCAGTAGCCGGGCCGCGGCGCCGCCGTGTCGACCGAGGGTGGCGGCTGCCCGCGGGAAGCGGACACGCGCTGCGGCGGCCGTCGACATGTCAGCGCCCCGTTCCGAACCGGACACCGATGGTCGTCATCGCCACATTGACCGCGAACAGCGCGACGAAACAGAGCACCACCGTCTCGTTGACGGCAGTGCCCAGACCCTTGGAGCCGCCGTGGACGATCAGCCCGCGGTAACAGCCGACCAAGCCCGCGATCAGCCCGAACGTCGCGGCCTTGACAATCGCGATCACCACCTCGGGCAGGCCGGTGAGCACTGTCAGCGTGGAGAGGTAGGCACCGCTCGACACGTTCTGCAGGTACACGCTGCAGAGGTAGCCGCCCACTAGGCCGACGGTGACCACGAGGCCGTTGAGCAGCACCGCGACGACTGTCGAGGCGACGACTCGGGGCACCACCAGCCGGTGGATCGGGTCGATGCCGAGCACCTCGAGCGCATCGATCTCCTCGCGGATGGTGCGGGCGCCGAGGTCGGCGCAGATCGCGGTGGCCCCGGCGCCGGCGACCACCAGCACCGTCACGATCGGGCCGAGCTGGGTGACCGCGCCGATCGCCGCGACCGCCCCAGAGGCGTCCGACGCGCCGATCTCGGCCAGCAGGATGTTGAGCACGAAGATGAGCAGCACGGTTTCCGGGATGGACACCGCGATAGTGGGCAGCAGCGACACCCGCATGAGGAACCAGCCATTCAAGATGAACTCGCGCCATTCGAACGGCTTCATCAGGGCCTTGCCGGTCAGCACGCACAGCCGGAAGAACCCGCCGACCACTTCCGTCCCTGGTCGGAGCTGGTCACGTACTTTGCCGGCAATCAGGATCGAGGTAGTCATCGGTGCGACCCCCGACGTAACCACGCTCGGCGCGTCGCAACCGCAGCACGTGTCCCTGTCGACTTCGTCATCACCACCCCCCTCACGACGGAACCATGTGCCTCGCGGCGTCGCGGCGGATCATGTTGCACGCCTCCTCCTTGCCAAAAACACGGTTGGGTGACGGCGGTGCCGGCACCGACGTAGCGCATGGGTTTGCCGACGGGCACGGATCCGGGTCGGCCTGGTAATCGACTGGAGCACCGATTCGCAACGTTTCGACTGCTTGCCCGAGCGGGCCACGCATTGTCGTGGGATCGAGATGGCAACGGTAGTCACGATCCCCATTCGCAAGCTCGCTCGCAGAGTGGCAGCGCCGCGAAAAGCGATTCGCCAGAGAGCATTTCAAGCTTTGTGTGAACGACGACGATTTCCGACTTCTTCGCCCCAAGTTCCGGCGCAACGGTTCTCGGTGTGACCCGCGGCGTAGCGCATCACCTCGTTCCCGGCGCCGGTCGACCACGTGATCCTCCCAACCGCCAGTCTCGGTCCCTGCCCTCCGGCTCCATGTCGCCCTCGTTTGCGCCACGCAGCAACTATGGCATTAGACCGTACGTTCAGTCAACGCATAAGATCGCCGCCTGAGCTTCACTACGGATCACCCCGAACATCTCGCGCTGCTCCACGATCCACCTGGTCTTTACCAAGCATTTTGCGCTTCCTCAGCGTGGCTGGTGCGCGTTCATCGGTCGCGCGGGTACTTGAACGAGGCGCGGTTTCGAGCGAACAAACCGACTACACGTACAGTCAGGGTATTCTTGCCTGGTCACGCTCGACGCCGCGGACCTCTGCTCTGGCGGATGCACGACCACGATAGTCCTAGCCAAAGATGGCTCAGCACTTCAAGTAGGAATCGGCTACGGCCAACTAGGGGCCCGCGCAAAGCATTCCATCGCTACGCGGTCAGTCTGTCGCACCCGTTACCGCGGCAAGGCATTCGCGCACCACCGAGACGACGTCCGTGGAAGGGTTCGCCCACTTGCTAAGCCCCAAGCGGTCGAGCAGCAGTCCGCCGAGGAACACGTCGACGAAAGCGGCCCCAACTTGTTCGGGTGTCCGGGAATCGGCGGGATCGAACCACACCCACATCCACTGCAGCGATCCCCACAGCTGAAGTGCCGCCAGTTCGACGTCCACGCTTCGGAACACACCGCTCTCTACCCCGTTGCGGATCTCGTCAATCGTGAGCGTTTGCAATTGATGGCGCAACTTACGCACTTGCTGCATCGCCGGGTCATCAGACAACTGAACCACCTCGCGCTGGCTTGCCACCGTCGCGTTGCGGGCGATCACCTGTAGCAGTGCGGAGGCATAAATGATTGCGGCGATGCGTTCGTGCGGCGCGGCCAGGCGATCCCATACCATCCGTAGTACATCGAGCTGGCGGGCCAGGTGGGTTTCTTCAAGCTCCCGCAACATCTGCGCTTTGGTTCCGAAGTGATGAACGATGGTGCCCTTAGACATGCCAAGCTCGTCGGCGATGTCGCCAATATTCGTTTTGTCGTAGCCACGTTCGGCGACATAACGGACAAACGCGTCGAGAATCTCGCTACGTCTGCCGGGCGATCTGGGCATCTCAACCCCTTGGAGCAAACTAACCGTACGGACGGTCTATCATACCTTCGCGACGTGAGTATCCCCTAACCGGTTGTGCCGGCTGGGCGGCTGGTACCTTTTCTGTCGCCGGGTCGCCGAACCCGCCCTGCCGTTTGCCACCTGTGCCGGTCAGGTCGCCGGATCCTTCAAGATGGCACGGAAAATGGCGTATCAGAAACCGCTGCGAGCAGGTCGTCGGGCCGGTCGCGTGGTCCGGTGCGTACATTGTCGGCCGGGCGCTGCCGGCCTCGGTCGTGAGGCGCCCGATCGGAATCTCGAAGAACGCTCGCTCGCCCTGCTCAACTAGCCGTTCGGCGGCGGCCACCAGAGCAATTGTCAATACCTGTGGATCAAGATCTTTCAGGCGGCCTCCTCCTGGCTCTCGTCGGCGACTTGCTCGTCGGGGCGCTCGACGAGCTTGCTGTTCTCGAACTTGGCGCCGGCACGGACGAGGGCGACCAGGTGTGGGGCGTTCACCGCGCGCCAGCGTGCCTGGGCGGCCTCGATCAGCTTGTAGGCCATGGCGATTCCCTGCGCGCGAACCCGGCCCTTTGGTGATCTTGCTCCGGTTGCGTACGGTCGCGAAAGTAGATTCGATCGGGTTTGTAGTTCTTAAGTGCACCCAATGTTCGGCCGGGAAGTCGTAGAAGGCCAGCAGCTGGTCGAGGTCATCG
>DATJBA010000193.1:0-26425 GCA_035515675.1 Mycobacterium sp. | reverse complement strand
CTGCGCGTCTCGGCACGTTGCCCGGCGACACCGTCGTGCATACCGACCATGGCGACAGCACCACCGTCGGCGACGAGATCATCCATTACGAGGAGTGGGTCGCCCGCGGCCACTAAAGCCCGTCTGCCCGCGAGCCAGGCGATGCCGGCGAAAGAACGCAAAGCCGAGGATGCCGCTCAGGATGACAAACGCCATCACCGGCACCCAGTCACCCAGCCGTTGGTACAGCGTGGCATTCGATCCTAACGGCACGCTGACCACGATCACACCCCGGAAGCCCGACGGGCACCATGCCAGCCTGCGGCCGTGCAAGTCGAAGGCCGAGCTGTCGCCGGACAATCCGACGTGCACCGCCGGGCGCCCCACCTCGACGGCGCGCACCGCGGGCTGAGCAGCCAGCTGCGACTGCGCCCAACTCCCTTGGAATGACGAGGTGGAACTCTGATACACCAGCAGCCCGGCACCGAGTTGCGCCTCACGACGGGCAAGGTCGGAGAAGGTCATTTCGTAGCTGACCAACGGTCCGATCAAGAGCGTGCCCGCGTGCAGCACCACGGGCCCCGTCCCCCGCTGCCGGTCCTCGGCAGCGGCCCTGCTGTGGCGGGTGATCCAGCCGAAAAGCGGCCGCAGCGGCACGTATTCGCCGAATGGCACCAGCCGGGTTTTCTGGTAGCTGCCCAACGGTCCGTGCTCTCCGACAAGCACCGCCGACTTGTAGATTCCCCCACCCGGTGCGGGCGCGTCGACGTTGACCAGCAGGTCCGCGCCCACCCGCCGCGACAGCTCGGTGAGCCGGGCCAGGACCTCCGGGTGGCTGGTGAGATCTTTTCCCACGCTGCTTTCTCCCCAGACCACCAAGTCCGGCCGCTGGTCTGCGACCGTCGCGGTAAGCGCCTCACTGGCCGCCTGACGGGCGTCGGAGTCGGCAATGTCGCCGGGCTGCACCAGCGCCACGCGCGCCGTTGGACCGTCGGCCGGTGCCGGGCCCAGCAGATAACACGCCGGGCCCAGCGTCGCACACGCCACCAGGCAGACCAGCGCGCCGAGTCGGCCGGACGCCTCCCGGTGCACCAGCACGCCGACGAGAGCGCTATTGGCCGCAACCAGAAGGAAACTGGTCAGCCACACCCCGCCCAACGATGCCGACGCCAACATGATGGGCTGGGTGGACTGCGAGGCGCCCAGCGCTGCCCACGGGCCGCCCAGCGACGGCCAGGACCGCGCGACTTCAGCCGCCACCCACGCGCTGGGCAACACGACCACGGCGGCAACCGTGCGCCCGATGCCGACAGGCGCCGCCAACAACCGATGCGCGATCCACCCCCACGGCAGCCATAGCGCGCCGAGTCCGATGGCCAACACGAGCAGCAACGGACCGATGCTGGTCACCAGCCAGTACTGGGTGGTCAGCACAAACCCGGCGACACCGCAGCAGGCCCGCACCGACGCCTCCCAAGGCGTCAGCGCGGCGCGCACCACCAAGAGCAGCGGCACCAGGCCGAACCAGGCCAGCCACCACCAGGCTGGCGCGGGAAAAGCGAGTGCGGGTAGCGCGCCGACGACCAACGCGGCGGCCCGACCACGGATGCGTGGCGGCATGCTGACGGCCATGCCGATCAGAATGCCGCTCAGGTTCGCTGACGGCGATCCGGAGAGCACACTATGACCAAGTGTCTTCCCGACCGGAATAAGGAGTGATACGCATGACCAACGATCTCGTTGCCACCGTGCCCGATCTGTCCGGGAAGTTGGTAATCATCACCGGAGCCAATAGCGGTCTGGGGTTCGGGCTCACCCGACGACTGTCGGCCGCCGGGGCAGACGTCGTCATGGCGATCCGCAATCGCGCCAAGGGTGAGGCGGCGATCGAGGAAATCCGCACCACCGTTCCCGACGCCAAGCTGACCATCAAATCCCTCGACCTGTCCTCGCTGGCCGCGGTCGCCGCATTGGGCGAACAACTCAACGCCGAGGGCCGCCCGATCGACATCCTGATCAACAATGCCGGTGTAATGACGCCACCGGAACGCGACACCACCGCGGACGGCTTCGAATTGCAGTTCGGCAGCAACCATCTCGGACACTTCGCGCTGACCGCACACCTGCTGCCGCTGTTGCGCGCCGCCAAGGGCGCACGCGTCGTCTCCCTGAGCAGCCTGGCAGCGCGCCGCGGCCAGATCCACTTCGACGACCCGCAATTCGAGAAGTCCTACGCGGCGATGGCGGCATACGGCCAGTCGAAGCTGGCCGTGTTGATGTTCGCCCGCGAGCTGGACCGGCGCAGCCGCGAGGCCGGCTGGGGCATCATATCCAATGCCGCGCACCCCGGCTTGACCAAAACCAATTTGCAGATCGCCGGACCTTCGCACGGCCGCGAAACGCCCGCGCTGATGGAGCGTTTGTACCAGGCGTCCTGGCGTTGGACGCCGTTCCTGTGGCAAGAGATCGACGACGGGATTCTGCCCGCGCTGTACGCGGCCGCCGCGCCGCAGGCCGAAGGCGGCGCGTTCTACGGACCCCGCGGCTTCTACGAGGCCGCCGGTGGTGGTGTGACGCTGGCCAAGGTGCCCGAGCGTGCCCGCAACGACAGTGACTGCCGGCGACTGTGGGAACTCTCCGAGCAGCTCACCGGTGTCAGTTATCCGAAGCCGAACTGACAACTACCGCAGCGATTATCGTTGGTCCATGCGGCCGGAACCTCGGATGCCTCAGTCGAGTGTCGTGGTCCGCCCAGAGCCGTCGGGCAGCGCGACGTACACCGAGTCGTCGCGGCTGCAGGCCGCCGGCTTGGCGCCGGCCATCGCGTTGTTCGAGCGGGCCGCGGAAGAGGTGCGGCTGCCCGCGCCTCCGCAGCCAATCGTCATCGCCGACTATGGTGCCGGCGACGGGCACAATTCGCTGAAACCGATCTCGGCGGCCATTGCGGTGCTGCGTCGGCGCACCCGTCACGACCACGCAATCCTGGTGGCGCACACCGATGTACCGGACAACGATTTCACGGCGCTGTTCCGAACCTTGGCCGACGATCCGGACAGCTACCTGCACACGGACACAGCGAGTTTCGCCTCGGCGATCGGCCGGTCGTTTTACGGCCAGATTCTGCCGTCCAAGACTGTCAACCTGGGCGGGACGTCGTGGGCGACCCACTGGCTCAGCCGAATACCTTCAGAACTGCACGATCACGTGCAGGTCGCCTACAGCAACGACAATGCGGTCCGCGCGGCATATGCCCACCAGGCGGCCATGGACTGGCACGACTTCGTGGCGTTCCGCGGCCGCGAGTTGGCGCCGGAAGGGCGGCTGGTGGTGTTGACGACGGCTGGCGACGAGGACGGCGAATTCGGCTTCACAGCGTTGGTCGACGCGATTGTCGCGGCGCTGACCGACCAGGTACGCGACGGTCTGCTGCGCCAGGATGAGCTGCGGCGCATGTCGATTCCCATATTTGCCCGCACCGAGAAAGACTTTCGGGCTCCGTTTGCGCCGAGCGGGCGGTTCGAAGGCTTGACGATCGACCATCTCGAGATGTTCAACGCCGAGGACCGATTCTGGGCCCGATTCCAAACCGACGACGACGCAGAGGCTTTCGGCGCGCAGTGGGCAGCATTCGCGCGGGCCGCACTCTTCCCCGCCCTGGCGGGCGCGCTGGACGGCGGGGTCAGCGACCCACGAGCGGTCGAATTCGGCGAGCAATTGGAGACCGCTATCGCCGAAAGTTTGTCAAGCGCGCCCGAGCCGATGCGGATACCGCTCGCCTCCGTCGTGCTGGTCAAGCGCGCACGATCGCACTAACGAGAGTTTCGACACAGCGCTGCAGCGGGTAACCCCCCGGGGATGCTGGGGGCGGGCATCAGGCCCGATCCCGGCCTATTGGCGGCGCTTTGACCGTCGCGGTCGCCCCCGTCT
Organism: Mycobacterium sp.; assembly: GCA_035515675.1. Classification (GTDB taxonomy): domain Bacteria; phylum Actinomycetota; class Actinomycetes; order Mycobacteriales; family Mycobacteriaceae; genus Mycobacterium. The sequence continues at coordinate 22,519 of DATJBA010000193.1, read as the reverse complement.
GAGGCTGCGCCACCGCGGCTGAGGCTCCGCCACCTGCGCCTGTGGCACCAGCGCCGTCGCCGTTGCGGCCGGGGTCAACGCGGTAACACTGGTATCGTCTGGACCGCGTGCCGCCCGCAATGCACCGCCGATGGCCGCCGTCAGCTGCGGACGCGGCGTCGTGACGACCGGGACCCGAAGATGTCCCGACAGCGTGGTGGTGACCGCCGGCATGTTCGCCCCACCGCCCACCGAAACTACTGCGACGAGATCGCGGATTCCGTTGCGTGCCAAGGTTTCGTCCAACACCGCCGCGAAGTTGTTCAGCGATTCGCGGATCGCATCGTGAAGTTCGTTCCTGGTGAGCCGGATATCGTCGCGCATCCCCGGCAACGCCTTGGTGAGCGTGGTCACCGTGCTCAACGAGAGCCGCTCCTTGGCGTTTCGGCACCCGATCCGCAGTCGGCTCAGCGAGCCGATCGTCGAGGTGCCCGACGGGTCAAATGAACCCGTGCTCGGCATGTTGGCCATGACGGCGGTCAACAGCACCTGGTCGATCAGGTCGCCGGAGAAGTCGCGGTGCCGCACGATCGGCGCCAGCGGTTGATAGTCGCCGGCGGCGTCCATCAACGTGATGTTGGTACCGCTGCCGCCGAAATCGCACACTGCCACGGTTCCGCGGGCCGGTATGCCCGGGTCGGCCCGCACGGCGAACAGCATCGCCGCGGCGTCCGGGATCAGCGTCAGCGGGCGTGCGGGATTCGACCATTCAGGCACCCGGCTCAGCGCGGCACCCATTGCGTCCACCGCCTTGGATCCCCAGTGGGCGGGGTAGGTCACCGCGACGTTTTCGGGCATGGCGCCCGCGCCGGTGGCGGCGTAGGCCAGCGCTCGCAACCCGTCGGCGACCAATGCCTCGCTGCGGTGTACCGAGCCGTCGGCCGCCACGATTCCGACCGGGTCTCCCACCCAGTCCACGAAGTCGGTGATCACCAGGCCCGGCTCGTTCAGCCTGGGGTTTTCCGACGGTACGCCGACCTGGGGCGGACGTTGGCGATACAGGGTCAGGACGGGCTTGCGGGTGATGGCGTGTGCGGCGATTACGGCCGCCAGGTTGGTGGCGCCAATCGACAAGCCCAGCGCGGGCCTTGCCCTGTCGGCCATTTGTTCAATCCCCGTGTTCAGCGGTACCCGCTCGCATACCCGCCCAGCGGTAATTTTGCCGCTACCACCTATAGCCAAGCTCAGCGTCCGCTATGCGTGAGCTGTAATAACGACATGCCACGGCTGTGCGACCTGTTGACGTCTTCCCCGCAATGTATTGCGGGGATTCCCCGTGCCAATCGGCTGTCTCGTTGCTCATGTGGGCAACGCCGTGGGCCGGGTGGTAGTGGAAGTTCGCGCCGACCGGCTCTGTCGCATCGCGGCTTTGGCTTTACGCCTGGCTTTGCTGCGCGCCCCTGACCTCCGCGACGGCGGATGTCTGCGGCCTCGCCGCTTGGATACTGCTGTGCGACTGGGCCTCGGCGACCCATCAACGTCCTGACGGTGGAGTCAGCCAACCGTGGTTGGCTGCCTCCAGGTCCAGCCGGTCGGTAATCCAGCTTCTCGCACGCCACATCGGCGCCATGCGTGAACAGGCGGTTGGCCAGCGCCCCAGGCAACGTCTTGCGATGCTCGGCCAGCCGGCGGTGCCGCTCGGCCACCCGAGCGATGGACTGTTTGGCCGCGTGGGAGCGTCGCCAGTCGCACCGGCCAGATTGGTGAGTGCCATCCGGGTTAAAAAAGCCCGGCGAGCCGGCCCGGTGCTGGCGGTCCAAGTGTCGCTGCTGGCGGCGCAACCGCAGGGTGTTCAGCCGGATCCGATCGGCCAGCGGCTCACTCCATCCCGCGCAGGTCCCATTCGTTCGTTGCACGGCCACCGCGATCTCACTCGGCCCCAAATCTAACGACACCCGCCCGTCGCCGACCGGATGGCGCCGGGTCGGATACCCATCGCAGACCAGTCGCATGCGGTAGGTATCGCGCCCATTGATCACGCTGCGCACAATCCGGGTCGACAACACCCGCCCGGCCGCGATTTGACGATCTCGGCGATCACCATCTTTCCGACGAAGCCGGTGCCCCACACCACCACACGCTTTGAGCCGCGTCCCGACATGTGCACCTTCCGATCGCCAGCCCCCGTCCCCGGCTTCACCCTAAGCGTCCGGCGCGGGCAGCATCTAGCATCTGGCAGGTGCAATCGGTGATGTCGCAGTGAGCCGGACCAAATCCGTCCCGCCGGCGTTGAGCGCGTGGCGGTTCATCGCAATATTCGGCGCGATCAGCCTGTTCGCTGATTTCGTCTACGAGGGTGCCCGGTCGATCACGGGGCCGCTGCTTGCCTCGCTGGGGGCGACCGGCCTGGTGGTCGGTGTGGTCACCGGTGTCGGCGAGGCCGCCGCCCTGGGACTGCGTCTGGTGTCGGGGCCGTTGGCCGATCGCACCCGACGGTTTTGGGGCTGGACGATCGCCGGCTACGTGCTGACGTTGACCTCCGTTCCGCTGCTCGGCGTGGCGGGCGCCCTGTGGGTAGCGTGCGCATTGGTTATCGCCGAGCGCGTTGGCAAGGCCGTGCGCAGCCCCGCCAAGGACACCCTGCTGTCGCACGCCGCCAGCGCCACCGGTCGAGGCCGCGGTTTCGCCGTGCACGAGGCCCTCGACCAGACCGGTGCGGTGATCGGCCCGCTCACTGTCGCCGGCATGCTCGCGATCACCCGGAACGACTATGCGCCCGCACTCGGTGTGCTGGCCCTGCCTGGCGCGGCCGCGCTGGCACTGCTTTTATGGCTGCGGTTCCGCGTGCCCCATCCGGAGTCCTACGAAGCGTCTTCCACTGTCCCTGATGGTCCTTCGACACCGCGAAGTTGGGCACTGCCGTCAAGGTTCTGGCTGTACTGCGGGTTCGTCGCGATCACCATGACCGGCTTCGCGACCTTCGGGTTGCTGTCGTTTCACATGGTCACTCACCACCTGCTGACCGCCGCCGCGGTGCCGGTGATCTATGCCGCCACTATGGCCGCGGGTGCGCTGGTATCGCTGGCCCTGGGCTGGGGCTACGACCGGTTGGGCGCGAAAATACTTGCGGCGCTGCCAGTTCTATCAGCGTTGGTCGCCGTTTTCGGCTTCACCGGCAACGTCACGCTGGTAGTTGTGGGCGCGTTGCTATGGGGCGCGGCGGTCGGAATACAGGAATCCACGCTGCGCGCGGTGGTCGCCGACCTGGTTCCGGCACCGCGGCGGGCCAGCGCCTACGGAGTGTTCGCCGCCGGACTGGGTGCGGCGAGCGCGGTCGGCGGCACCCTCATCGGGTGGCTGTACGACATCTCCACCAACACGCTGGTCGTAGTAGTGGTCGTGATTCAGCTGGTTGCCCTGGCCAGTATGTTCGCGATCCGGCTACCAGGCGGGGCGCCTCGCTAAAGGACTCCAAACCCGCTTCCATCCCGTCTTACGTGGTGACACGATGGGAAACCATGACCAGTCATTTCAGCGGGCCCTCGATCCTGTTCGCTATCGGTATCGGGTTCGCGAATATGTGCGGCGGGACAGTCGCGGGTGTGGCTAGCGCGAACGACTTTCCTACGGTCAGCTACGAGGTAAGCGGCCCAGGCGTCGCCCAATACATCTCGTACCAAACCGACACCGGTCAGCAGCACCAGGTCAATGCGGCACTGCCATGGTCGACGCAGTTCACTGGGTTTGGCGGCGAAGTGTTCGTCATCAGCGCGCAGGGGGTCGGCAAAATCCGGTGCAGAATTCTGGTCGACGGCAATGTGGTGAGTGACGCGCAATCGACGGGAGGCAGGACCGTCTGTACCCACTGATCCACTCGGCCCGCGCTACTCCCGCCGAGGGGCGTCAACGGTTTAGGCTCGCCAGTGTCACCCCTTCAAGGGCGAAGGAGGGTCTAGGTGGGCCTCAAGACGGGTCCCAAAAAAGGACTAGCGACGCGAGCGAACGGGGCGGCGCCGCCCGAGGTTCCACTTTCCGATATTCATCTCGAGTCGTTCGAGTTCTGGGGGCTCGACGACGAGTTCCGCGACGGCACGTTCGCCACCTTGCGCCGAGAGGCGCCGATCGCGTTCTGGCCCGCGATCGAGATGGAAGGGTTCGTGGGCGGCAACGGGTATTGGACGTTGACCAAGCACGACGACGTTTTCTACGCCAGCCGTCATCCGGAGTTATTCAGCTCCAGCCCCAACATCACCATCAACGACCAGACGCCGGAGTTGGCCGAGTACTTCGGCTCGATGATCGTGCTCGATGATCCGCGACACCAACGGCTGCGCTCTATCGTCAGCAGGGCGTTCACCCCGAAAGTGGTGGCCCGCATCGAGGCGTCGGTGCGAGAGCGGGCCCACCGGCTGGTCGCATCGCTGATCGCCAATCATCCTGACGGCGAGGCCGATCTGGTCAGCGAGCTCGCCGGGCCGCTGCCGTTGCAAATTATCTGCGACATGATGGGGATTCCCGAGGAAGACCATCAGCGGGTATTCCACTGGACCAACGTGATTCTCGGGTTCGGCGACCCCGATCTGACGACCGATTTCGAGGAGTTCATTCAGGTTTCGATGGACATCGGCGCCTACGCCAGTGCACTCGCCGACGACCGCCGGTCCAACCACCACGACGATCTGACCACGAGCCTGGTGGAAGCAGAGGTCGACGGCGACCGACTGTCATCGGCGGAGATCGCGTCCTTCTTCATCCTGCTGGTGGTGGCCGGCAACGAGACCACCCGAAATGCGATCAGCCACGGCGTACTGGCGCTGTCCCGCTACCCCGCGGAGCGGGACAAATGGTGGTCTGACTTCGAGGCTCTGGCACCTACCGCGGTCGAGGAGATCGTGCGGTGGGCCTCCCCGGTGGTCTACATGCGACGCACCCTGACCCAAGACTTCGAGTTGAGTGGCATCAAGATGGCGGCCGGCGACAAGGCCGCGCTGTGGTACAACTCTGCCAATCGCGACGAGTCAAAGTTCGCCAATCCGTGGACTTTCGATATCGCGCGCAACCCCAATCCGCATCTCGGCTTCGGCGGCGGAGGCGCCCATTTCTGCCTGGGCGCGAACCTGGCTCGTCGTGAGATCAGAGTCGCATTCGATGAATTACGCCGCGGAATACCCGACATCGTCGCGACGGAGGAACCCGCGCGACTGCTGTCGCAATTCATCCACGGGATCAAGAGCCTGCCGGTCGCCTGGACTCCCCCGGGCTCATAGCGCTGCCGGAAGGCAGGTCGCGTTTTTGAAATCGATATCGCCCGCGCTATCAAATCCGGCGCGAACCACCCCCGCTGACGTAGTTCTCCAATCCGGCGATCAACAGCGAAAGTCCGAAGTCGAACTCGACCGTGTGGTCGATGACGGCCAAATGCGGTGATGCGGCGGCGACGAACGGCATGCCGGCCGATTCCAGCTCGGCGCGCCGATGCGCCAGGTCACCGAGATTCTGACCGCTGAACGTCGGACCCACCGATACCTCCCGAAGCACGGTCCCCACGAGAAAGGCGAACGCAGTCCTGAAGGCGTGCACCGCCTTGTCGGGGTCGAGTCCCGCCTCGGCCAGGATCGCCAACGCGGCTTCGGCCGATGCCAGACCTCCGGCAAACGACCTCAGTTCCCGGGTCAGCAACAGGCTAACCGCCTGCGGGCGGCGCACCGCTGCGGCGCGAAAAGCGTTGGCCAGAGCCATCAGATCGTTGCGCAGGTCACCGGTTCGTTCCGGGATCTCGATGGACAACACTAAGCGCTCGGCGATTCCGTCGAGCAGCGCGTCCTTGTTGGCGACGTGGTTGTACAGGCTCATCGAGTCCACACCGAGTTCTGCGGCCAGCTTTCGCATGCTCAAGCCATCGACGCCGAGCTTCTCGACGAGTCGCACTGCCACATCGAGGACCCGGTCCCGGGATAGCACGGGGTCGCTGCCGGGAGGTCGCCCTCGCGAACGAGCGGCTGGCGCTGCGGACTTCCTGCTGGGCATATGGCGACTATACATTGCATTAACCTACATCGTAGGTTTACTGTACCAACGTGACCCTTCGCGCATTTCCCGCTCCCGACGTGCTGGCGGCGCGCCAGAAACTCGTGCTCGATCACTTCCACGACGAGGTCCGCCACGCCTGGGATGACGTGTTGTCGACCTTCCCGCATCCGCGCTACGAGCTGATCCCGCAGATGGTCGTCCACGACGGCGACGAGGCGGTGCGCGGCTACTACACCTACACGCGGACCGCATTTCCCGATCAGGACCACGAGATCATCGCGCTGCGGCACAGCGCAGATGCGGTAATCGTCGAGTTCTGGCTGATGGGTACTCATCGCGGCTGCCTGGGCAAGATTCCGCCCACCGGCAGCCGGTTTCGGGTGCGCATGACCGCTTACTTCGTATTCGGCGAGGCGGAAACGCTTGTCTGCGAACGTATTTACTTCGACATGCTGACCATGATCAAACAACTGCTCGGCGGGCTGGACATGAAGAAGCCGGCGAACTGGCTGCTGGCTGCGCGCTGCGCGCGTGGCCTGCTGTCGATGTCGTCGTCAGAAAAGCCGGACCCGGCACTGACCAAGACCGTGCCGCCGGCGTTCGCCCAGGCGCGCTAAAAGTGCCCAGACTTCTGCGAATACAGCTCCTCACGGCCGCTCAGATGCCTAGAATCCACCGCTAACCGATCGATCAAGGAGGCTGCGATGCGGGTCCGAAGCCTTTCTGCGTTATGCGGCCTGACCGCAGTCTCATTGTTGGGCGCCTGGGCCACGAACGGCGTCCAGGCCAGCACGACGGCGCCACCACCGACAACACCAGCCGCACAACCGATTACCGCCATCGTCGCTCCGACGCCGCTGGGCTCGCGGACCGAGAAGTGGATTGACCTGCAAGTCGGCGATTGCGTGGCCGACCTTCCGCCAGCGGATCTGAGCCCGGTGACCGTCACCGTCGTCGATTGTGCGACAGCGCATTTGGCCGAAGTGTATCTGCGCGCTCCGATGGCCGTTGACACCGCCATCGCCAACGTCGCCAATCGAGATTGCGCTGCCGGATTCGCTCCTTACACTGGCCAATCCGTTGACGGCAGCCCGTTTTCGATCACATATCTCATCGACTCGAATCAAGACCGGACTCGGGCCAACCCCACCCCGAGCACCGTCATCTGCCTGCTGCAAGCCGCCAATGGTCAACCTCTCGCCGGATCCGCGCATCGCTGACGCGCTAGCAGCGGAGTTGTTCTGCAAGCTCAAGGAAATCAGACGCGTTGATGTCGAACTCGTCCGAGTAGGCCACATCCGCTTCGCCGTCGACCCCGAATTCCAGCGGGCGCGCGACGAAGGCGGTCCGAAAACCGAGACGGCCCGCCGCGCGGATGTCGTACTTGTGGCTTGCCACCATCATGATCTCGGCGGGGTTCAGACCGAGGTAGGTCGCGGCCATGCGATAGATTGCCGGGTCGGGCTTGAACACCCCGGCCATCTCCGCGGCGAAGATGGCATCCCAGGGCAACCCCGCCCGCTTGGAGATGTTGATCACCGCGGACACGTCGGCATTCGACAGGGTCGCCAACGTGTACGCATTCTTCAGCCGAGTCAGCACTGGCACCACATCCGGCCACGGCTTCAGCCGCTGCCAAGCCAACGTGAGCTCCTCGCGCTCGGCATCCGAAAATCCCGCGATGGCGCAGTCGTCCAGGACAGTATTTAGCGCGTCGCGATACACCGAGTGCACCGAAACCCATCGGCTGTGGCGGCTCTGCGCAGCCTCCAACCCGGCGAAGTAGCCTGCGCGCCAACGCCGCACCACGTCGGGCCAATCGACACCCGGATGCCGGCCGGCGCTGATCCGCTGCGCCTCGCCGCAGACGGTCGAATGAAAATCCGTCGCCGTCCCCTGCACGTCGAACAACAACGCCTTAACCACACGCGTCATCATGCAACCAAGCCCTGAAACGCGGCGTCGCAGGCCATGCGGTTAGTTAAAATCAGCGGCATCCAAACGCTTGCCCTCATACGCCCTGCGAGGTACATCGTGGCCGAAAATACCGCCAGTCCCGCCAGCGAGCGTGACGCCGACAGCGCGGAAGTGTGCGAGCCGGACTACCGGTTCACCCTCGCCAACGAGCGGACTTTCCTGGCCTGGGAGCGAACCGCGCTGGGGCTGCTCGCCGCGGCGGTCGCCCTGGTGCAGCTCGTCCCGGAGCTGGCGGTCCCCGGCGCGCGCCGTGCGCTCGGCGTGGGGCTCGCGGTGCTGGCAATCCTCACCAGCGGAATGGGGCTGCTGCGCTGGCAACAGGCGGATCGCGCCATGCGCCACGGCGACCCATTGCCCCGACACCCCTCACCGGCCTACCTCGCGCTGGGTCTCAGTCTGGTCGGGATCATCGCTCTCGGGTTGGTCATCGCCAAGGCGGTGATGGGTTGAGCCTGTCAACGGGCAATCCGCCGCCGAGCGGGACCCCGGCGGACAGGACAACGCTGGCCTGGACGCGCACATCTTTCGCGTTCCTGGCCAACGGCGCCCTGCTGATGATCAGGAACCTGCACGGCCCCATAGGGCTGGCGGGATTGATCCCGGCCGTTTTGGCCGGCGTCGTGGCGTTGGGTACCTACCTGATCGCTTTTCAACGCCAGCGAATACTGCAGCGGCACCCGATCCCGACGCGAATCACTCCCCACCGCCCGGTATACATCATCGGGATAGCCGTGGTGGTGCTTATTGTGGTGACCACAGTTGCCCAGCTGCTGTAGCCATGGATGGCGTCCCAGAAGCGGTGTAATTGTGGCCCTGCCATCGGCCCCGCTCGTTTCGCTTGCGTCTGCAATTCTATGTGGTAGCTGCTCGACGACAACTGCGCTGTCTTTGCTCCGATGAGCAGTGAGTCACAGAGGTCGGTTATGTGGGGCTTGCGGTTTCACCGTCGCGGAGTCGGGCCGCTTGGGCCGGTCGTCGTTGTTCGCGCCGGAGAGCGCGTTGATTGCGACGTCGTGCAGGTCGGCGGCAAAGCAGCGGATAGCCGCGGGTAGTACCGGCGCGGTGGCCGGGTCGAGGTGGGCCAGCGGGTAGGAACCGTCCCGTCGGCGGCCATGGCCAGCCCAGGCGTTAGCCGCGATAGCGTACCCGGCGACGGAGTCGCGGCCGAGGCACTCGTGTCGGGGTGCCGACGGTTGTGCTCGTTACCGCCCCGTCCGGCGGCAGAATTACTCCGCACCTTCGCGTGAGCACGATGACGGGCCACGGCGACGGGTGCGGACCCGATCCGATCTTTGCGCATCCACAAGGCTTGACTACGAATTGAGTTGCTGTTTGGACGAAAGTACGAACATCAGGCCAAGTACCTTGTTTATGAGCAAGGTTATGGCCTGGCCTGGCGCCTACGGCACTGGATCATTGAGGCACAACACGACGGGACCGCACCAACCGACGTCGACCCTGTGGCAGCCTCCGTCGTGGTCGAAGCCATGCTGCGCGGCGTGGGCTACCAATGGATGCTCAACCCGCAAGCATTCCAGCCCACCGCGATGGTGCCGACGCTTCTCGATGCGGTGCTCGGGCTGATCGGCCGCCCCGCGGGCCTATGCGGCCCACACTTGACCGACTCGGCGACAGACTCACACCCGAGAGCCGACGATCGGCCCACCGATCGCGAAAACACCAACCACGCGCCATAGCAGCGATCTTGCCTTGAAGCAGCGTTAGTGTGCGTCATCTACTCCGTTATCGGACTGCCAGAACAACGTGTGTTGTTGATCGCATGTTGGTGCGGGGACGGCGCCCGGTGTAAAGGGTGTACAGGGCGGCGCCGGTGTGGTCGGCGACAGTTGCGAAACCGATGGTGGTCAATTCGTCGGCGACTTCCGTCGGGGTGAAAAACGTCAACCACGGCTCACCGAGGTCGGCCACGCGCCGCGCGCGTGAATCGAACTCCGCGCGCCCTTGCCCGGTCAATGTTGACGGCGGCTCGCGGTAATCGAAAACGACGGCTGCGCGGGCATTCTGGCCGGCGACGAATCCAAGTGTTGCCGACACGGCCTCACCGGTCAGATACTGCAGCACACCAAGCCACACGAAAATCACCGGCCGGGTTCGATCGAAGCCTGCCGCCATCAGCCCATCCTCAAGTCGCTGATGCTCGAAGTCAGTGGGCGCGAAGATAAGTGACGGCGGAATGTCGATCCCCGCATCGGCGAGTCGGGCCCGTTTCCAGGCCTGCGTGTCTGGGTGGTCGACCTCGAAAACCCGAACCCCGGCATGAGGATTCCGGTACCCGAAGGTATCAAGGCCCGCACCCAGCACCACCACCTGCCGAGTGCCGGACAACACGGCGTCGGCAATGGCGTCCTCCGCGAAACGGCTGCGCAACGCGACAAACAACTGGGTTCGTCGGGCCTGCGCATCGTCGGGCTGGGTAAGTTCGGCGGGGTCAACGCCGAGAATTGGGAGGGCCAACGGGTCAATGAACACCCGTGGCGGATCGGCGAGTTGGTGAAGTGCCCGAGCGCGGGCAGCCGCAAACGCCGTTCGACTAGGCTGGCCCATCTCCACGCCCACCCAGCCTATACGCACTCCTTCGTGCGATCTAGACGCTGCAACGTGCCGGTTTGATCCGCGATTCGGCTTATGGTCCGGGGTTGGGTTGTGGCCTCACATGGCGTTTTCGCTTGCGTTTTCACGCGATGGCCGTGGAGTCGGTTGACACGACGGCGGTTTCGGTGCGCGTCGTCGAATTCCACTGCGGCAGCTGCATTGGCCGGTCGTGCAGGCCGCGACGCAGGTCGCCCAATAATCCGTTTTGGACCTCGGCCTGGGCGTTTTTCGGGACCTTGGCCAAGATGTTCCTGGCGACGTGTTCTCTGAACTTGGACGACGCATAGTCGCCGGTTGTCCGCACGGCCCGGTTTCACGATCTTCATTCGTTGCGGGGATGGAGCACAACGTGGTAGTTCACTCCGCCGGCGCGGAAAATCCATCGGATCGGCCAGGGATAGGCACGCTTGGTTTGCCTCAGCGTGATGACCTGGGGCCTTTCCACCGGATACTCGTGCTTTCTAAAGACCAGTACGCATTTCTGAGCTGACATGACGTTGCGAAACCAGTCAACTTGCATGCCGTATGGCAAGGGCACCACAAATCCATCGCCGAACCGAACGACAAGCACCGGGGTCACGTACTGCTTGCCCGAGCGCCGACCGCGATGCTCGATACTGCCGAACAGTCCGAGGCGCTTGACCGTTAGTCCACCCCAGACGGGGTTGAGCAGGCGCCGGTTGAAGTGAGTCATCCCGTCACGGACCGGTTTCAGCCGCATCGCCCAGGTCAATGCGACCACCAGCGCCAGGTAGGCAACCACAAAGCAGACGACAATCACCAGCGCGCGCATCACATTTCGCCTTTCCCGTGGCGGACCGTCGCACTTCGTGACCGGCCCGCGCGTCGAGGACGAGCAAGAGTTGGGCCCATCCATTCCCGCAGTGCCTCGGCCCCCACCAGGGATAGCGAATGCTGCGGTAGGCCAACGATGCGTTCGACGGCCTCGGTGGACGCGGCGACAGCATGATCGACATAGGTTGCGTTCTCGGGGTTGACCTGGTCAGACAGCAGCAACCTGGCCAGGGTGTCGGACAGGTCCTCGACCACGGCCAAGATCACCCGCCCGGACTGATCGGGGTAGTCGACGCTCATCGTGCCCTGCTCGCGACCTTGACGCAGGATCGTTTCCAGCAATTGGCCAAAGCGTTTGATGCGCGTTTCGCGTAACTTCTGCCGCAGCACGGCGTTCTCGTCGGTGTACCACATTCTCATCAGCGCCAAGGAAAAGGGCTTGTGGCCGGTCTTCCACTGCACCAAGGCGGCAAAGAACTGTTGCAGTTTGTCGATTGCACCTACCGAGGTGTCGTGCACCACCGGGATCAGCAGCAGCTCGACCTGCTGCAGTATGCGATCGGTCAGCCCATCGAGGATGGCCTGCTTGGAATCGAAGTAGTGATACAGCGCCCCTTTGGAGACGCCGAGATCGTCGAGCAGGCCCTGGATGGTCATCTCCTCAAAGCCCTTGGCGGCGATGAGGCGCTGGGCGGCATCAAGGATGTCGTCGCGTTTCGCCGCGTAGCCGGCTTCGTTGACGGTGCGTGCCATGACGACCTTGGAACATTAATAAACCACATGCTGTTTATTAATTGCGACGCTACCTTGCTCGAACCCTGCTGTCAACGACATGTCCTTCGACTTCGCCTCTGTGCGAGCGCACGATCGACAAAAGCCGCAAGGCGCGCCTTGGTGAGGCCGCCGACACCCAAAAGCGTTCTCATGTAGATCGGCGCCACGATGCAGTCGTAGACGTCGAGCTGGTCGAGGGCAGGCTCGCCGCGATCGCGAGCACGGTCGAGCATCGCCTGAATCTGCGCGCCGCGCTCTCGGAGCGAAGCCATGCGCTGCGGTTCGCTCTCCTCTCTGACGCCGATCACCGCCTGCAGGAACGCCAGCCCCCCGGGGCGGGTGATGTCCTTGGCCGCATTAGCGGCGAATGCGAGCAAGTCCCCGCGCAGCGTTCCGGTATCGGGAATGGGCGGGAGCCGCGCCGTCTCTACATCGAGGACCAGTGCCTCGAGGGTGCCCCACCGCCGGTAGATGCTCGTGGGGTTCACCCCTGCGCGTTCGGCGATCTCGGCCACCGTGACCTCGCGCGGATTCCTCTGCGCCACAAGGTCGTTGACCGCGTCGTGGATCGCCGCAACGACCCGTGCGCTGCGTCCGCCCGTACGTCGCCGTACTTCTTCACCAGCCATGGGTCAGATGTTAACGCATTTCCCCTTGCTTTAACTGACGCTGGGCCGTACGGTTGCTTAAAGCAAGAACTATTGACTTAGGAGCCACTCATGAAGCCACTCCTGTTTCCCGAGGACAGCACCTTCTGGTTTGAGACCCTGCGGGCCTTGGGCCACGCGAGCTACGGCGGCGCCGACATCGGCGAGGTCCTGACCACCGCCCAGGCCATCACCGCCAGTGATTACGACAGCTGGCACAACGAGTGGTTGGCGACCGCCGACTGGGTGTCCGCCGAGGCCGAAAAGATGCTCGCCGAAGGGCACCGCATCAGCGCCCGCGATGGGCTCATGCGCGCCAACAATTACTACCGGTCCGCCGAGTTCTTCCTGCACGGCAATCCCGACGATCCCCGCATAGACCACGCGTACAACCGGAGCCGGGAATGCTTCCACGCTGCCGCCGCTCTCTTCGACCCTCCGATTGAGCCTGTCGAGATCCCTTATGAGGGAACGGTTTTGCACGGTTACTTTTATCGGGCGGCCGGAGGCGACACCGGCCCGCGCCCGACGATGATCATGCACACCGGATTCGACGGCACGTGTGAAGAGATGCACTGGTTTGGCGCCGCCGCCGGACAGGAACGCGGCTACCACGTCCTGACGTTCGACGGGCCGGGGCAGGCCGCGGCGCGCCACCTCGACGGCCTGGTCTTTCGCCCCGACTGGGAGAACGTCGTCACCCCGGTGCTCGACTGGCTCCTCGCACGCCCCGGCGTCGACCCGACCCGGGTCGGGCTGCTCGGCCTGTCGATGGGCGGCCTGCTCGCTCCCCGGGCCGCCGCCTTCGAGCACCGCTTGGCCGCCTGCGTCGCCATGGACGGCGTCTACGACCTGGGTCTCACGATCACCGCAAATATGCCGGTTCCGCGCGCCGAAGCGGAGGCCCTCCTTCGAGCCGCATCGGCCCCAGAGGTCGACGCCATGATCGAACAGCTCATGACGGTAAATCCGAATGCTAGGTGGGCCGCCACCCACGGCCAATACGTCATGGGCGTCGACAGTCCCCGCGCCTTCTGCGCCTCCTACCTCGACTACACCCTCGCCGATGGCATCGCCGAGCAGATCACCTGCCCCACCCTCGTGTGCAACGCGCAAGAGGACATCTTCTTCGACGGTCAGCCCAAGCTGCTCTTCGAACACCTCACTTGCGAGAAAACGCTCTTGGACTTCACGACGGCGGAAGGTGCCGGGGCGCACTGCCAAGGCGGCGCCCAGCGCCTGGCCTTCGGCCGCATTTACGACTGGCTCGACAACGTTCTGGTCGCGGCTAGCTAGCTTTGGCGTTCAGATACGCGGTAATGCCCTGGGTGACAGCCGCGGCATACCTCGCCCGGCCGTCCGGGCTTTGCATCCGCGCGGCCTCGTCTGCGTTTTTCATGTTGCCCAGTTCGACGAGGACTGCCGGGTACTGGGCCAGGTTGAGCCCGGCGAGGTCGTCCCGGCCGTACAGGCCGTCGGACCCGATGTAGTTGGACGGCTGAAAACCGGCTTGGACCAATGCATCTCGCATGGTGTGCGCCAACTGCACAGATGGGCCGGCCTGGACGTCGTTCAATGGCGGGCTGGAGTAATTCACGTGAAATCCCGAGCCGGACGCAGGTCCACCGTCGGCGTGGATGCTCACTATCGCGTCGGGGCGCATCGCGTTGGCCAGTGCCGCACGTTGGTCGACGCAGGGGCCTACACCGTTGTCGCTGTCCCGCGACAGCTGGGTGCGAACGCCAATTCCGTTGAGTGCGTTACTGATTACTCCGACGACGGCCCAATTGAAAGCATGCTCGGGATAGCCGTCGTCGGTCGTGGCGCCCGAGGTGTTGCACGGTTTTGTGCCTCCGCGACCGTTGGGGACCTGCTGGTTTATTGAGGCGTCGTTCACGCCGTTGTGGCCAGGGTCGAGGAAGACGGCCATCCCGGCGAGGCCGGCGGAGGCCCGTGGCGTGTCAAACATTGCATTGATGCTGAGCAGTGCCGGCGCGACACCGGCGCACTTCAAGACATCGCGCCTTGAAACAGATCGCAGTCGGCCGTACCCACCTGGTGCGGGCGGATCACTCACCGCGCGATGGTAACAATCAGTCCGCTGACTCCGCTCTACTCCGACACGTAGAAGCCATGCTGGCCTGGCTGAACGGGACGCCCATTCGGATCGCCAACCCTGAGGCGTTGCAGCGGCGAGCTTTGATTCGCTGACCACCACAAGGCGCCCGCCGCATGTGGTCAAGTGACGGCCAGCAAACGAGACCTCACGCGGCCGGACACGACACCGCTTGCGCAGATGCGTGTGGTATGCGGCAATGGCTGTTAACGTGTCGGGAAACTCACAGTTTTGGGAGGGGCTTGCATGGGCACATATTGCGGCGTGATCGCACGTCACTTCATCGGTTTTCTTGCTCCTGCAGTGGTGGCAGCGTCGGGTCTTAGCGCGTCGGTCCTTTCTGTCTCTGCTGCCCCGTCCGCGTCCGCCCAGCCGTGCCCCGACGTGCAGGTGGTGTTCGCCCGCGGTACCGGTGAGCCTCCTGGTGTGGGCCCGACCGGACAGGTATTCGTCGACACCCTGCGCCCGCGTGTTGGCGCAAAGTCGTTCGACGTATATCCGGTCAACTACCCCGCCAGCGACCAGTGGGCCACAGGCCTGGACGGTATTAGAGACGCGGGCGCTCATGTTGTTTCGATGGCGAAGGACTGCCCCCAGACCAAGATGGTGCTCAGCGGTTACTCGCAAGGCGCGGCCGTGATGGGCTTCGTCACCTCGGCGGCCGTACCGGATGGAGTACCGGATGGGGTCGATCCTGCGGCCGTACCCAAACCGATGGACCCCGAGGTGGCTAACCACGTCGCCTCGGTAGTCCTGTTCGGAATGCCAAACGGCCGGGCCATGGACTTCCTCGGCCAGCCGCCGGTCGTTATCGGCCCCCTCTATCAGGCCAAGACCATCAAGGTGTGCGCTCCCGAGGACCCGGTCTGCTCTGACGGGATGAATTTCGCCGCGCACGACACTTACACAGAAGACGGGAGCATGGTTGACCAGGGGGCGGCTTTTGCCGCCAGTCACCTTGACGCAAGTCCCCCGGGGCCAGCCTCCTTGGTGAGGTCGCCGAGCGGGGGCTTTGGAAGCTGAGCTGCTCGCTGCTACCAGCTGAGTTCCCGGCCGTTCGACCGTCAGATTTGGTGTTCGTTTTGCGGCAAGTCGAACACCCAAGTCGACAAGCTTGTGGCCGGTCTGGGTGTGCAGATCTGCAACGAATGCGTCGCCTTGGCCGAAGCGATCATGGATGACTATCGGGATAAGCCGCGTGAGCTTCGGCTGCCGATTTGGGAGCCGATGAGCGACCAGCAAATGCTCGACCATATCCCTCGCATGGCGGTTGTGGCGCATCAAGTCGAGACCGACCTGCGGTCTTGGGTGGGCGAGCTTCGTCGCCGCGGGGTCACCTGGTCGAAGATCGGCGAGGCCCTTGGCATCACTCGGCAGTCCGCATGGGAGCGATTCTCCGCAGAGCAATAGAGTTACTTTCGCGAAACGCCTTGTTCGGCTGGGCCGTCCGCATACCCTCAAGGCATGCGGGTGTGCCCAATCGGCACGATGGTCGACATCGCGTCATCGGCTTGTTGGCGAGCGGGCGACCTCTGTCTGAAACGGTACGAGAGCCCTGAACCACCCGATCGCTGAGCCTCTCAAAACCCGATGTCCTATGTCATGTTCTCGTATAAAAATTTGCTGTGAACGTAGCGATTTGGGGGTCGCTTAACGCGCTGACGTCCGGGATAATCTAGGCCGGTCGGTGTGCTGATGCTTCTATCCGTAGGTTTCCACGCGCCGACCGGTGGGAGCTAGAAATGGCCGCTGATGTGTTCTTCCAGGTCTCGAGAGCCTGGCCGTGACCGCCGTTTGCGCTGTATTCCGGGATGCCGTCCCCGGCAGGCTTGGGGTTAACCGTTGTGGTGATCCGGTGACCCGACGCCCACATTTACAGCGCGGATTTGACGGTGATCGCGGGGAATCGGAGCACACCGCAGTGGCGACTGTCACGCGATAGTCCTTTCGGCACCGGTTTTCTCTCATCCGCTCGAGGAGCGATCAATGCTGCAGGAAGTCTGGCAGAACTTCACCCACAACCTCTTCAAGCCCCTGTTGCTGTTCTTCTACCTTGGGTTCCTGATCCCGATCCTCAAGGTGCGGTTCGAGTTCCCCTACGTGATCTACCAGGGCCTGACCATGTACCTGCTGCTGGCGATTGGCTGGCAGGGCGGGGAGCGACTCGCCGAGATCAATGCGTCGAACATCGGCAGGATCGCCGGGTTTCTGATTGTGGGCTTTGTCTTGAACTTCGTGATCGGTGCTATCGCCTATTTCCTGCTCAACCACGTGACTGCGCTGCGGCGCATCGACAGCGCCATAGTGGCGGGTTATTACGGGTCGGACTCGGCGGGGGCCTATGCCGCCTGCGTGGGCGTCCTTGGCGGCCTCGGCTTGGCCTTCAATGCGTACATGCCGGTCATGCTGGCCGTCATGGAGATTCCGGGCTGCCTGGTGGCCCTGTACCTGGCGGGCCGACTGCGCCACAAGGGGATGGACGCGGCGGGGTTTATGCCCGACGAGCCCGGCTACACCGCGCCGGCCAAGGCCGGGGTCGGGCCCGGCGCGGTCGCCGGGCCGGCCGGCGAGAACCTCGAGGCCCAGCACGAGCGCGGCGTCGAGCAAGAGTTGGAGTTCTCGCTGGAAAAAAGGGAGCACCCCGGATGGGAGCCCGAGGAGACCGCAGCCCGCCAGCCTGGCAAAAAGATGCACATCTTCTCCCCTGCGCTCCTGCGGGAGGTTTTCTTCAACCCCGGGCTTGGACTGCTCATTGGCGGGATCGTCATCGGCTTCATCAGCGATCTGCAGGGTGCGAAGGTCGTTCACGATGCCGACGAGTTTTTCGTGGGGGCATTCCAGGGTGTGCTCAACTTGTTCCTGCTCGAGATGGGTATGACGGCCTCCCGCAAATTGAGGGACCTCAGCTCGGCAGGCACCGGCTTTATCATCTTTGCTCTGCTGGTACCGAATATCTTTGCGGCGCTGGGGATCAGCATCGCCCACGGCTACGCCCACCTCACCCATAGTGACTTCAAGCCGGGAACGTACATCCTGTTCGCAATTATCTGCGCGTCGGCGTCGTACATCACCCTCCCGGCGGTGCAGCGGCTGGCGATCCCCGAGGCGAGTCCAACTTTGCCTCTGGCCGCATCACTGGGTTTGACGTTTTCCTATAACGTCACAATCGGGATTCCGGTCTATATCGAGATCGCCCGCCTCTTTGGCAGATAGAGCTTTCGCAATCGGGAATCGGTAGCCGGGCGGTTTCGTCGAGGTCGACGTCGAGCGCGTTGAGCATCAGCGCCAGCCCGGAGTACCGGTTGATGACCATCAGTACTTCAACGGTGGCCTCAGAACCCAGGGCCTTGTGCACTTGATCGAATACTGCGGCAGAGACGCTGCGTGTGGTAAGCAGCTCGGTTGTCAGGTGCAGGACAGCGAGTTCGAGGGCGTTGAAATAGCCTGTCTGCCAATCGGAATCGGAGGATACGACCTTGATCTCGTCGTTGTCGACCCCAGCCGTACGCGCCACGTCGTTATGCTGGCCAAGCTCGTAGGGGCAGTCCATGAGATAGGCGGTGCGCACGACGATGAGTTCGCGCAGCCTGATGGGCAGTACCGGGCTGGTCAGGGCGGCGCGCCCGGCCAGCATCCAGCCGGTGAATACCTTCTCGGCGTTTGCCAGAGCGCGGTAGACGTTGAGATTGCCCCGCGCAAAAGTCAATTCGCGGGCGCGCTCGGTCATTTCCTCGGGCCGACGATAAGCGATTCGAGTCATCTGGCTTCTCCTGTTCACGGTTGGAACCTGGCTGTGGTGTCGAGGTCGAGATCGACCGCGTTAAGCACCAACGCCAGTCCGTAATAGCAGCTGATGATCATCAGCAGTTCGGTGAACGCTTCGTCGCCGAAGACACCGTGGGCCGCGGCGAAGGACTCGTCCCGCAGTCGGTGGGTGCTGCACAACTCGGTGACGACGTCGAGAGCGGTGCGTTCGGTGCGGCTGAATCCGGCGGCGTCGAGATCCCCGGTGCCGACGACGGCGTTGATCTGTTGCTCGGTCAGCCCGGCGGCGCGGGCGAGGCCCGTGTGCTGGCCGAGCTCATAGGGCGAACCCTGCAAATGGGCCACCCGCAGGATGATCAGTTCCCGCATCCGCCGGCTAAAGGTAGGGCTGTCGAACATCTCATCGACCATCTGCGCCCATCCGCCAAACACATTGGGTGCGTTGGCAAGCAGTCGGAGCACATTGAGGTCGCCGCGGCGTGCCATGAACTGGCGGATCGGTTCGGGTTGCTGTTCGATATTGGTAAGCGGAATTCGCGACATCGGCCTGACCCCTTTCGTTACCGGTCGGTGTTGGCGGCGAGGGTGAAAGTCCAATCCAGGGTCACGAAGGGCTCCTCGACGGTCGTTCCGTCTGGGGCGATACCGGGCTCGTGCCGCACGAAATCGGCCTTCAGCGAGTCCTGCGCCGCGAACACCGCGTCGCAGTCGATGTACGGGTCATCACGCAGGAACACTTGCGTGATCAGCGGCTGGTAGCCGTCCGCGTGGAACCAGAAGTGCACATGCTGTGGCCGCATGATGGATCGATTTGCGGCACGCATGATCTCCCCGCACGGGCCGTCGGTGGGAACCGGGTAGTAGCGAGGTGTGATTGAGCGGTACCAGAATCGGCCGTCGTCGTCGGTGGTCAGCAGCGCACGCATGGCGAACTCGCCGTGCAGCTTCTCGGTCTGCTGAACGTCATAGAACCCTGTACCGTCGCTGTGCCAGGTGTCCACATGGGCGCCGGCGATCGGCCCGCCCTGTTCGTTGACGACCCGGGCGGTGACGAACATCGGTGTGCCGGCGACGCCGTTGGAGATGTCGGCCCCGTTTTTAGCCGTCGGACGGCCCTCGACGTAGAACGGGCCCAGCAGCGCAGAGTCTGTCGTCGATGCCCCGGTGTGCTCGTTGACCTTGTCCAACAGCATGGATAACCCGAGTATGTCGGATAACAGCACAACCTCCTGACGGGTCGGGCTGGAGATTTTGCCCAGCCGTTCGATGAAATCCATTGCGGTGAACCACTCGTCGCCGGTCAGCCGCACTTCGCGGGCGAAATCATGCAAGTGCTGCACCAGGCAGACGAACAGTTGACGGAAGCGCTCATCGGTGGAGGTGTCAAAGGTCCGCTGCACGGCCTCGGTGATCGTTTGTTCGGTCAGATTGCTCGACATGTTCTTGCCTCTCTTGGGTTTTCACGGGTTGATGACAACGCGGCCGGCCATGTGATCGGCGACGGCCTGATATGCCTGGCGCCCCTCGTCCAGGGAATAGGTGGCGGTGACGGGAAGTGGGCGGAACTCCCCGGACTCGAAGTAGGGGCCCATCTTTTCCAGGCGCCGTGCGGAGTCGACGACACTGAGCTTCGTGCTGTCCGCGCCGAAAATCCGGGTTTCGTTGCGGTAGAGATCCATGAGATCGATTTCGACCGCGCGGGGACCGACGGTGCTGATCACCACGAGCCTGCCCCGGTGGGCAAGTGAAGCCAGCGCGGCCGGCGTGGTCACCCCGCCCACAGCGTCGTACACGACGTGGGCGCCTGTGCCGCCGGTCAGCCGTTTGATCTCGGCGCCGACGTTGGCGGCGGGGTCGAAGACGACGGAGTGGTCGATGACGGCCGCAGCGGGTGTTTCTGGGCCGGGCGGGCGGCGATCCACACCGATCACCGTGGCGCCGAGCGCGCGAGCGATCTGTGCGACCGCGCCGCCCACTCCCCCGGAGACGCCGAAGATCGCGATCGTTTCCCCCGCAGCCAGCTGCGCCATCTCCACCGCGCCATACCAGCCCACCACAAAGTTGACCCCGACGGCGGAGGCCTCATCGGAGCCCAGCCGCTCGGGCTTCCGTACCAGCGCTTCGACCGGCACCGACATCAGCTCGGCGTGTGACCCGTCTCGGGTGAACCCGACATCTCCGCCCGTGCCCCACACCGCAGCTCCCTGCCATTCGGGTGGCCCACTGACGACCACCCCGGCGAAATCACGCCCCGGTGTGCGCGGCAGCACCGTCCAGTCCATCGACCCGCCAACGTTTTTCACGTCGGAGGGGTTGACCGACGCCGCTTCGACCCGGATCACCGCTTCCTGCGCCGTCCCCACCGGATCCGGCACATCCGCGACATGCAGGACAGCGGGGTCACCAAATTGATCGAAACGCAAGGCCCGCATGATCATGTCCTCCTGTGAGCTGATGGTCATCGCCTAACGATGTCAACACAACACCCAATAATCGATCTTGTCCAACGAGGAAAATTGATCGAAATCATCGCGATTTGCGATAGATTTGGCGAATGGAGCTGCGACAGCTGGAGTACTTCGTCGCTGTGGCCGCCGAGCTGAACTTCTCCCGAGCGGCCCAGCGGATCCACGTCGTGCAGTCGGCACTGTCGGCGTCGGTGGCCAGACTGGAAAAAGAACTGGGTGTCGAGCTGTTCGACCGGTCCAAGCGCCAAATCGCGCTCACTGCGCCCGGCGACGTCTTCCTGCAGCATGCCCGGGACGTCATACACAGTGCTCAGAGGGCACGGTCCTCGGTAGAGGACTACCGCGATCAGCTGACGGGCACCGTCACCCTAGGCACCCTGATGTCGTGGGGGACGTTGAACCTGCCGGTTGCGCTGGAAGAGTTCCGTCGCCTCAACCCATTGGTCACCGTTCGCCTGCGGCAAAGCCTCACCGGCTCGGCCGGCCATCTGGACGCGATCGCCAACGGACAGATGGACCTGGCCCTGGTCTCAATCACCTCATCACCGTCTCGGCTCGTCGTCGTACAGGAACTGACCCACGAACCCATGGTCTTTGTCTGCGAATCCAGCCAAGCACTGGCGCATCGCCGCCGCGTGCAGCTCGCCGACCTCGCCGAGCAAGACTTCATCAACTTCCCGCTTGGTTGGGGAATCCGCCGGCGCCTCGATGCGGGCTTTGCCGCTGCTGGCGTCCACCCGACCAACGCCTACGAAGTCGCCGACTACGCGATCGCCGCCGAACTCATCCGACACCGCCTCGCGACGACGGTTCTGCCCATCAGTGCGGCCAACCGGTTTCCCGACCTACGCACAGTTCCCCTGAGCCCGCCACTGACTTGGACACTGTCCCTCGCCTCCGCAGCGCCCCAAACCGCCAGCCGCGCCACTAGGGCACTCGTCGACACGATCACGCGTCATGTCGAGCATTGACGGCAGTGCGCCCTTGGCGAGCAGACGCGGAATCGCATTACGCGGGCCTCCCCCGTGCGATTCCGCGTCTGCTCGCCGGAGTTCGATGGGCGGGTCTCGGCATGGCCCTTGCCAGACCATGTGGGCAAGCATGTGGTTGGAATATCCAAGCGCCTGATTGGAAGGCGTCCGGTGGTCGACAGTACGCGGGATGCTCGCCGGCTTCTTCGCCGCCGGCGAGATCGGCCCGATCGCCGGCCGCAACGCGCTGCACGGATTCACCGCGTCGATCGCGCTGTTCATCGAAGACACAGATTGAGCTGTTGGACGCGACGACCCCGCCGAGCCCGAGCCCGCGCATGACCTCGCCGATGCCGACCGGCGGCAAGTACGTCGGCGTGTCGT
>DATJBA010000192.1:0-5788 GCA_035515675.1 Mycobacterium sp. | reverse complement strand
CGACCGCGACAAGGTCGCCGCCGAGATCGCCGCGATCTGCAAGCCCCGCTAGGTATCTGAGATCATCACCGTCACCCTCACCGGCGAGGCGCCCGCCGGGCTGCACCTGTCCTGGCGCACCGACACCAAGGCCCGAAAGCGCCTGGAAGAGAGGCTGTTCGGCAAACGAATCCTGTTCACCAACCGCGACTG
Organism: Mycobacterium sp.; assembly: GCA_035515675.1. Classification (GTDB taxonomy): domain Bacteria; phylum Actinomycetota; class Actinomycetes; order Mycobacteriales; family Mycobacteriaceae; genus Mycobacterium. Next base: position 5,596 of record DATJBA010000192.1, on the reverse strand, counting down.
GCCGGTGCCTGACGTGGTGGCCGCCTACCGCTCCCAATCCGACGCCGAGTTCGGCTTCCGCCAACTCAAGGACCCGCACGTGGTCTCGTTTAGCCCGATGCACCATTGGACCGACTCCAAGATCCGGGTACACGTGTTCTACTGCGTGCTCGCCCTCGCCGTCGCCCACCTGATGCGCCGCCACGCCGACCGAGCCGGCCTGCACCTATCCGTGCGCGAACTGCTCGACCAGCTCACCGGCATCCAAGAGACCGTGCTGCTCTACCACGACGGCGGCACGGGACGCCCCCGCGTGCAGCGCATGCTCACCGACATAAGCCCCACCCAACAGAAACTGGCCGACCTGTTCGACATCGGCCAACACGCACCCACCCGCTGACCCGCCCGGCTCCCTCACAGCGAATTGGGTAATACACCAGCGCCACCCGAAAACACCGCCCCACCAGGCAAAACCAGCTCAACAATCAGCAAAGGCCGGAAACTCCCGCTAGAGATCGGAGCCGGATCTGGCTCCGTCGCTAGTTGGCTCGCGCGTGAGACTGGCGATCCGACACTGGTAACCATCACCGACATCGACCCCCGGCTGGTTACGTCGCTCGCAGATACAGGCATTCGGGTGCTTCAGCATGATGTGGTCACCGACGAATTTCCCGCTGGCTCCTTCGACATCATCCACAGCCGGGCCGTCCTCGAGCACATCGCGCAACGCGAGCACGTCCTCGACCGGATCGTTCCGTGGTTGGCGCCCGACGGCATTTTGGTGGTCGTGGACTGCGCATCATTTCCGCTGTCCAGCAGCCAGAATCCGACCTTCCGCAAGGCGATCCAGGCGTATGTCGATGTGCTTGCGCTGACCGGCACAGACTACGAGTGGGCCCGTACCTTTCCCGAGCCGCTGCAACGCCACGGATACCGAGATGCCGGAGCTTCGGCGATAGTGCCGACGGTGTAGGGCGGCACCCCGATCGCGAAGTTTTGGAGTCTAACCCTGGAAACCATGCGACCTCGCCTGCTCGATGCCAAGTTGATTGGCAACGAGGAGATCAACCAGGCCCAACGTCTGCTGGCTGATCCCGAGTTCTTCGATCTCGGACCAGGGTTTTTGGCAGCCTGGGGACGGCGCCCACAGTAAGTCAAAAGATGTCGCCACAAGTCATGGACGAACATGGGGCAGCTGGGGGCGGCGTTCGATGAAGGTGCCATCAGGTGGGGTAAAACCGAACTTCTCGTACAGGTTGTGCGCGTCGGCGGTGTGCAACATCCACCGGAAGTTCCGGCCGGGGCCTTCGTCGATCATGACCCGCAATAGCCCTTGCGCGATTCCTCGGCCACGCTCCTCGCGAGAGACGTACACGTCAGCCAGGTAGGCCATGGCGGTGCCGTCGGAGAAGGCCCGGCAGAAACCCACCATCTGACCGTCGACAGCGCGATACGCACCAACAATCCGCCAGGCGCTGTCGAGTTGCTGCTCAAACATGTCACGGGTGCGGTATTTCGCCCAATACCCATGCTCGGTCAGCTCATGCCACAGCCCAGTCGCGGTTCAGACGCGCGTTAACTGTCGAAACTCGACACCATGCGGCCTCAACACCATTTTCTCCTTAATTCCGGAAGCCCGGCGAGGACCGGCCAGGGTTACTCGACGCGCTGCAATGCCTCGGCGGTGAGGTCGCCGACGCTCGGATACCCGTCGACGGCCATGATGAGGTCAGCTTCAGCCAGCAAAGAGCGCAGCACATGCACGACGCCGTCGACCCCGCCCAGCGTCAACCCATAGGCATACGGCCGGCCGATGCCCACCGCGGTCGCTCCCAGGGCAAGGGCCTTGATGATGTCGGCGCCGCTACGGACCCCCGAGTCGAACAGCACCGGTAGCCCGTCGGCAGCCTCCACCACCGCCGGCAGGCAGTCCAGTGCCGGCAGGCCGCCGTTGGCCTGGCGACCACCGTGATTGGAGCAGTAAATACCGTCCACCCCAACGTCTTTCGCGCGCCGCGCATCGTCGGGGTGACAGATGCCCTTGACGATCAGCGGCAGATCGGTGAGCGAGCGCAGCCACGGCAGGTCGTCCCAAGTCAGCGGGGTGCTCCAGGTTTGCAACCAGTGCAGCACGGTGGCCTGCGGGTCCTGCTCAGGCCGTTGGGCCAGACCGGCCCGAAACACCGGATCGCTGGTGTAGTTGGTCAGGCAGTACCCGCGCAGTGGTGGCGAGTACGCCGTCGCCAGGTCGCGTGGACGCCAGCCGGCCGCCGGCTGGTCCAGGGTGACGACGATGGCTTTATGCCCCGCGGCCTCAGCGCGCTGCACCAAGCTGACGGCCAGCTCCCGGTCTTTCGAAACATACAGCTGAAAAAACCCTGTCGTATCACCAAATTCGGCCGCCACATCCTCCAGCGGATCAGCAGCGAATACCGACGCCACCATCGGCACTCCGGTGATGGCGGCGGCGCGGGCGGTGGCCAGATCGCCGTGGCCGTCCTGGGCGCAGATACCGATGACGCCGATGGGCGCCATAAACACCGGCGCCGACAATTTCATCCCGAACATTTCTACGGACAGGTCGCGTTCTTTGGCTCCGACCAACATCCGTGGAATCAGCCCCCAGCGTCCGAACGCGGTGACGTTGGCCCGTTGGGTGCGTTCATCACCGGCACCACCGGCGACATAAGACCACACCTGTGGTGGCATCGCCGCAGACGCCTTAGCCTCCAAATCGGCGAACGTCACCGGCAGCGACGGCACCACACCGGCCAAGCCCTGCAGGTAGATCTCGGACTGGTAGTCCCCAAATGCCATACGCCCTAGCTTGCCAAGCAGTGCGCTCCTTCTTCCACTGCTTTTCAGCCCCGCCGCCGCCGCGTGGCCGGAGCAACCAAGACAAAAAGTGAGACGTCGCGATTCTCTAGAAACGAGACCGTTCTCATGAGTACGCGGCCATTGATCGTCGGTTCGTTGCGTGGGTGCCAAGGCCGATCGTCGGGTTGGCCCCAACGGCAGCCGCGTCGAAGCCGGCTGCGGTCACTGCTTGCGCGACACTGAAACGTTGGCGACGACAAGCCGGGCGTCGCAGCCCTTTCAGTTTCGCGGAACTAGTGCGCCGCCATTGCGGCGTAGCCTTCGGCCAGGCCACGCAACTGCGCGGCACCGTCGCCCCTGAACGACGCGCCGTGCATGATCGCCAGCGTCGTGGGATTCAGGTCGGCGAGCTGATGCAGGATCGGCGAAAGCAGCGTCGTTAGGCCGGTGGCGTGGAAGAGTTCCTCGGCGGCGATCGCGGGCTCGACGAGGTCGGACTCGCTCAACGCGGCCGGGTTGCCGACCTGGGTCAGCAAGTCGCCAGCCAGCAGCGTCGATGTCGCCTCGTCGAACCACAGCCCGGCCTCCCAGTTGTGCGGGACATGCGGCGTGGGGATGAACCGCAGTCGATGCCCGCCGATGTCGAGCGGTTCGTCGCCCGCCACGACGGGCGTGCGGTCGCACAGGTCGTTCAGCGACACCAGACACGCCAGTTCGCCCTGGATGACCTGTGCGTGCGGCGCGGCGGCAAGCAGCAGGTTGACCGCTCCGCACTCGTCGGCCTCGACGTGCCCGAACGAGATCCAACGCAGCTGCTCGAGCGGGATCAGGCGATTGATGGCCTGGGATACCAGCGGAAACAGCTGCCGCAAGCCGCAGTGGAACAGGAACGGCTCGTCGCCGGTGAGCAGGAATTGGTTGAAGGTGAAGCCGTGCTCGGTGATGTCCGGTACCCAGGTGGACAGCCTGAAGATGTCCGGCCCGATTTCATCGACGGTGGTATCCATGCGCTCATAGTCCCCGCGCCATTGAGGTTCCGGCCAGTTTCGGACGTGACCGGATCGGTTGTGTGCCCGGCAGGTGCCTTCGGGCAGCATGTGAGACAGGATCGGTATACATTAGGTCAAGTAGAGTCCTTCGTTTTGCCTATCCGGTTGTGTGGCAATCGCTTTCAGTATCACGATGACCGCAGATAATTTCTGGTGTCCGCCTGGTCGCAATGTCAACTTGAAGTGGCCCCAGTGGGTCCTGCCATAGACAGCTGTAACTCGTCGTCATCGGCCCAGTAGGAACACGAGTCAGAACTTGCCGATCTCGATCTCGTCACCGTTGTGGAGCTGCGTCGTCTGGACTAGCTCACGGTTGACATACGTGCCGTTGAGACTGCCAACATCGACGAGGCGAAATTCGCTGCCATCGCAATGAAATTCGGCGTGGCGCCGGCTGACGGTTTCGTCGTCGAGATAGATGTCGCTGGCAGGATGACTGCCGGCGGAGGTGGCAGGTTGGTTGAGCAGGAATCGGGAACCGACGTTAGGTCCGCGTTTGACTACGAGCATTCCTGCGCCGCTTGGCAGCCCTTCCGCGGCGTGCATAAGCGCCATGTTTCACCTCCCGATCGGGGCAGACGATCTCTGTCTGCGGACATAGCTTTGTCGTACCATTCGCGACCGGTAACGACCCCTGAGCTTCACCGGCGTTGGCGATGACAGTGCCATGTCGTCAGCGAACGGGTGGCCGTTGAGGCGACCTCGAAGGTCTTGACGCTGATGTCTATCCGCATTGCCCGGCCCTCCCCCAATCACGTAGCTCGGTCCGTCTGGACTGAGCTTGCCCATCGCTAACCACTGATCGTACTGACGGTCCCACTTTCAGGGGGCCGCGAAGTAGTCGATCACCGTGTGCTGACATTCCCCGCGCTGCTCGGACTCAACCAGCGCTCGCGCAAACGCCACCACCCGTGGTGTCCATCGCCTGGCGTGGCGAAAGGAGGGTGGTTCGGAATCGGTGTCACAGGGCAACAGTCCGATCTCAGGTTCGTTCGTGGTCGTGGCAAATGACAGCATGGCGGCTAGTCAGAAGATCGACATCATTGGTCAGCAGCTGGCGCCAATCACGCTTCCGGACGGCAGCGTTGTGCCCAACCCAGGCGTCGCGACCTCACAGGATCTGGCGCCGATCGCGGCGATGCAGATGAACATCGTCGCGTGGGGCAACTCAAACAACACCGAATTCACCTCGGGCGCAGGGACGATCCAGTACTTCTCCTCGACACCGATGACGGCCGTGTGGGGAGCCCCGACCGACCTCGCAGCGCCCAACACAATCACCGGCGAGACGTCCAACTGCACCTAAGGCGAATTGCCGCAGGGCACCAGCAAGCTGTTTGTGCAGACGTTCGGACATTCGAAGTAAGCGACGGTCGGGTCGCCAGCCTCACCGGCGGCAAGCTGCGATATCAGGGCGGCGAACTGATCGAACGCGCTGTCCAGCTTGAGGAAGGCCGCTGGATGCTGGCCGCTGACGACGGCGCCCACGCCCTGTTGCCTGCATCTGCGGCGACCACCAGCACGCCGTACGAGGCGCATCTAGGTTATCGGCAACTAGTGTCCCGCGCCAGAAATTCGTTACATAAATGTTACTGGCGGTTGGCGGAGCAGTTCCTCGGCCAATCAGGTTGTGCCATGGGATAATTCGCTCATGGCAGGACGCGGAAGGCCGACGGCGGAGCTGGTGTTGACCGACGAGGAACGTCAGACGCTGACCCGGTGGGCGCGGCGGCGCAAGTCCGCCCAGGCGC
>DATJBA010000191.1:0-4096 GCA_035515675.1 Mycobacterium sp. | reverse complement strand
GGGTTTTGGACTTGGGCCGTGGTAGAAGTATTGCGGCACACCGGAATACGCATCGAGGAACTCACCGAGCTGTCCCACCACAGCCTCATCCAATACCGGCTGCCGACCACCGGAGAATTGATCCCGCTGCTGCAGATCGTCTCGTCCAAGACCGACGCCGAGCGACTTCTATCTATTGACTGAACAACAACACGCGTTTGCCCTGGTTGACGTGCTGCGAGCGGATTGCTCGGTATGGTCCGGCATGTGATCGAAGACGAGGAGCAGACTCGGGATCTGGCTGGGTTGGTGGTGCCGTTGGCGGGTGCGCTGGAGGAGACGGCCGATGCGTGGTTGCCGTACCGGCTGATCGACCCGGCTGGGTCGGCGGTGGAGTCGGTGTCGGCGTATTTCCGGGACCTGCAGGCCGCGGGGCGATCGGATGCGACGCTGCGCTCCTACGGGATGGATCTGCTGCGGTGGTTCCGGTTTCTGTGGGCGGTCGAGGTTTCGTGGGATCGGGTGACACGCGTCGAAGCCCGCGATTTCTGCCGGTGGATGCTGGTGTCGGGCAAGCCTTCTCGCCCGCACTGGCGCAGACCACACGAGGTGCCCGACCGGTCGTCGACTGCGGTGGCCTACGCGGGGTCGGTGCGGGCGCACGCCGAGACGGTGCTGCGCGGTTTCTATGAGTTCCATCTCGCGGCGGGCAGCGGGCCGATCGTCAACCCGTTCCCGCTGGATCGATCGCGGCGGCGGTGCCGGGCGCACGCGCATCGCAATCCGATGGAGCCGTACCGCAGGGAGCGGACTGGGTTGTATCGACCGAGGGTGCCGTCGCGGATTCCGCGCAGCGTCCCCGACGAGGAGTTCAACGAGATCTTCGCCCGGCTGCCCTCGAACAGGGACCGGGCGCTGGTGGCGTTCTACGTCTCGACCGGCGCTCGCGCGTCGGAGCTGCTGTCGGCCACGCGGGGCGATGTGGATCCCGGTCGGCAGGTGATCGCGGTGGTGCGCAAAGGAACCCGCGAAATGCAGGAGCTGCCCGCCTCGAGCGACGCGTTCGTATGGTTGCGCCTGTATCAGGTCGAGACGGACGGCCTGATCCCCAAGGGAAAACGCCAACCGTTGTGGTGGACATCGCGAACGCCGATGCGGCCGTTGACCTATCACGCGGCGCATCGGATGTTCGAGCGCGCGGCCCAGCGCGCGGGTAGTTCGGCGACGCTGCACGCGCTTCGACACACCGCGGCCTACCGGATGGCCGAGGACCCGGGCTTGCCGCTCACCGATGTCCAATGCGTCCTCGGGCATGCCCTGCTGACCACGACTCAGATCTACTTGACGCCCCGCAAGGAGGAAGTGATCCGCCGGGTTTTGGCCCACCATGCGGAGCAGACTCGGCAGGCCGCCGAGCGGGCGCGGCCGGCTCCTGCTCCCGGTTATCGGCCCGAGACGCTGGAGGTGCTGTTCGGGAGTCGGACATCATGACCGAGCCGGGCGTTCTCGATGGGGTCGTCACGTTTCCGGGTGTGTCCTCTCGTCCCTCCAAGGCCCAGCGGGAGTCGGCGCGCACCCGATTTCCCCCACGGCTGGTGGTCACGGATTGGCCTGCCACCCGGCAGGACCGCGGTGAGGTGTGGGAGCGGCTCACCAGCGGGATGTTCATCCTCGGCAACGCCAACAGCCAGGAGCGGCGCGTCCGCGGGCTCGCGTGGCTGCTGGACTGGCTGGCCGACCAGCCGGGCCAGACCTGGCAGCAACGCTGGATAGCCAGCGGCGCCGACGCCTTGGGCGGCGCCTGGCGACAGGTGCCGATCGCCTGGCAGCAAGCGCATGGCCGGGAGTCACGATGGCTGCGCGCCGAGCTGTCGGGAGCACTGGTCGTGGCGATCTGCGGCGATCTCCTCCGCCCCTCGCTGAGCTGCCTGGTTGCCGGCGCGGCCGGCAAGGGTTCTCTGACCCGCAACCTGGCCCTCATCCGCGACCCACTGGGGTTCGCCCGTCTTCGAGCGTTGTGCGACAACGACCCCCACGTATCGCGCTTCGCCGCCGCCCTGACGCTACGGCGCAGCGCCGAAATCATCGCCGCCAAGGGCGGCACACTGGCCGACGTCACCGTCGGCGACGCGTTGGAACTGATGGACCGCGAAGCCGAAGCCTTCACCTGTCCGACACGCGATCACAAGGTCTTCTATCGGATGCTGCGCGAGTTGGGGGTGTTCGGAGACGAGGCACCCGAACGGCTGCGGGCGTTCCGAACCGCAGGCCAGCTCACGCCCGAGGAACTCGTCGACCGCTACGTGCTGCAGTGTCGCCCGGTGCGCGACCTGATCGTGGACTATCTGGCCGAACGCCAGCCGGCGATGGACTACACCAGCCTGAAGGGCCTGGCCTACTACCTGGCGCAACGGTTTTGGGCCGACCTCGAGCAGCATCACCCCGGGATCAACAGCCTGCACCTGACACGAGACGTCGCCGAGGCGTGGAAGCAGCGCCAGCGGACCAAACCCAAGGTGATCACCTCGGTCAACGGGGAGAAGTCCGTGGTCCTGGTGGAGCGGATCGGCTACCGCGACTGCCTGACCCCGGTACGCGCCTTCTACCTCGATCTGTGCCAGTGGGCGATCGAGGATCCCAGCCGGTGGGCACAGTGGGCGGCTCCTTGCCCGGTCGGTCAGGAAGAGATCAACCAGCGCAAATTCCAGCGCCACCGCAAGGCGCGGATGGACGCGCGAACCCGGGAACGCCTACCGGTCCTGCCGGTGCTGGTACGGACCGTCGACGCGCGGCGCAAGAACGCCGCCGCGGTCCTGCAAGCCGCGCACGATACCCGTCCCGGCCAATCGTTCACCGTCGCAGGCGAAACGCTGACTCGCTCGATCACCAGGACCACTGAGATGGTGTGGGCCCACGACCCCACGACCGGGCGCCGCCGCGACCTGGGCCATGAAGAAGACCATGCGTTCTGGGCGTGGGCCGCCGTGGAGATCCTGCGTCTTACCGGTTGCCGGGTCGAGGAACTGCTCGAGATCAGCCATCACAGCCTGATCCAGTACCGCCTGCCGACCTCCGGCGAGATCGTGCCGTTGCTGCAGATCGTCCCGTCGAAGACCGATGAGGAGAGACTCCTGGTCGTCTCCCCGGAGTTGGCGGACGTGCTCTCGACCGTGATCTGCCGCATCCGTGAACCAGACGGGACAGTCCCGCTCGTTCCCGTCTACGACCGCTACGAATGCGTGTGGCGGCCACCGGCTCCGGTGTTGTTCCAGCGTCGATTTCCCTCTGAGATCCGGGCGATCAGCGACAGCTCGCTGCGGACCATGCTTAACGCCGCTTTTGTCCACACCGGCCTGAAGGATCCCGCCGATGGAAGCCCTCTGCATTACGCGCCGCACGACTTTCGAAGAATCTTTATCACCGATGCCGTCATGAACGGCCTGCCACCGCACATCGCGCAGATCATCGCCGGCCACCGCGACATCAACGTCACCCTGGGCTACAAGGCCGTCTACCCCGACGAGGCGATCCAGTCTCACCTGGCGTTCCTCGCCAGGCGGCGGGCGTTGCGCCCCACCGACGAATACCGCACACCCACCGACGCCGAATGGCAGGAATTCCTTGGCCACTTCGAGCGTCGCAAGGTCTCCATCGGCACCTGCGGGCGCGCGTTCGGATCGGCCTGTATTCATGAACATGCTTGTGTCCGTTGCGCATTGCTGTGGCCGGACCCGACCCAACGCAACCGTTTGGTCGAGATCCGAGACAACCTCACCGCCCGCATCGCCGAAGCCGAACGCGAAGGCTGGCTCGGCGAGGTCGAAGGCCTGCAGGTCAGCCTCGCCGCCGAAGACAAACTCGCCCAAATCGACAAACGATCCAGAACGGCCCCTGTCGCACTCGGCAACCCCACACTTCCCGCCAATTCCTGACCCACCAAAGCGAATAAACAAGCAGCCCCGGCTAGTTCAGAGAATGGTGATTTCACCGGAGTTGGCGGACGTGTTGTCGACCATCGTCGCCCGCATCCGCGGCGATGGGCCCGACGTCCCGTTGGTGGTGTCCTATGACAAAAACGAACGCCTCTACAACCCGCCGATGCCGCTGCTGTTCCAAT
>DATJBA010000190.1:0-33180 GCA_035515675.1 Mycobacterium sp. | reverse complement strand
CTTAGCGCTACTTTTGCGCGCCCTCGCCCGCCGGGTCTGGGCCGGCCGTATCCTCGACCGTCGCGCCACGCAGTTCGTCAAGCTGCGCGCGCCGCCGCGACAGGAGCAGCTCAGCGGCGAAAACCCGGACCAACTCGGCGTCCGAGTGAGTCAACCCGCGCCCGGCCATGACCAGAACCCGATCGTGGGCGAGCTCGGCGGAAAACTGTGCGGCGCCAGGATCCTCGGACGGCCGCGAACCCGCGCTCGCCTCCACCCGCCAACCCGAGGCGGTTCGCGCCAAGATACCGACACTGTCGAGGTCGAACGTTCGGCGCAGCTCCACAACCAAATCGGCCTCCGATGTCGATGGAGCCGCCAGGACACGAGCAGCCAACCGGGCCAGCTGTGCGGCCTCGGCGCGGAAGCGGGTGGTCTGACGGGTCCGGGCGCTGAGCACGTCGACCAAGATCCCGACGGCGATCCCGACCACGCTGAAGACGATCAGAGCGACAATGTCGACCCAGTGCGCCACCCGCAGGCTGTAATACGGCACGGTGAAGAAGAAATCAGCTGACAACAGCCCGGTTACCGTGGCGAGCAGGGCCGAGGTCTTCCAGCAGCCGCAGCGAGGAGCGCGCCGCCTCAAGGGCCTCGCGAGGGCGCCCCAGCCCTCCCCACAGCATGTGGGACAGCAAGCGCAGGTCCTGGCCCTCGCTGAGCGGATCTCCCAGCGCGCGGCGTATCTCGATGGCCTCCCGGAAAAGCGCCGCGGCCGTTTCGGCGTCCCCACACAGGTAACGGGCAAAGGCGTGCCCCTCCAGCCAGTCCACCTTGTCTGCGGCGGGGCTGGTGTGGGCATGGTTTAGCACCAGGGCATACAGCTCGGCGGCCTCCCGGTGGGCGCCCAAGGCGGCCGCCCGCGCCGCCCCCGCCACGCCGTAGCGAATCGCCGCCTCGTCGTCGCCGGCCTCATCGGCGTGAAACGCCAACGCCGCCAACCTATCCGGCGCGACCGGCGGTTCGGCCAGCGCAGCCATCGCCTTTGTGTGCAACACCCGACGCTGGTGGCCGGGAATCTGATCCAGCGTGGCGCGCCGGGCCAGCTCATGGCGAAACCCCACCACCGCATCCTCGGTGACCAACACCCCGGCACGCAGGCATTCACCCAGCCCCGTGGCCGCTGCCGGGCAGATCTTTTCCACCAGCACCGGCTCGGCGCGCGCACCACACACCGCCGCCGCATAAGCGGCATCACGGCCCGCGTCCGACAACCGCGCAAGCCGGCCCCACACCGCCTCAGCCACACTGCGCGGCAGGCCACCGCCGCCCAACCCGTCAGCGCCGGCGGCCAAGACCTCGGTGACATAAAACGGGTTACCACCGGTCAGCCGATGCAACTCAATGGCATTCAGGCCGCTGCCGGCGGCCAGCACCGCCACCGCGTCTCGGCTCAACGGATCCAATCGGATACGCGTGATCGCCGCGCAGGTGGCCACATCCCCGATCGCGGCGGTCAACGGATGCGCCGCGCCGACCTCATCGTCGCGATAGCTCAGCACCAACAGCAGCGACAACGAACCGATACGCCTGCCCACAAACCGCAGCAGATCCAGGGTGGCCCCATCGGCCCAATGCACATCCTCGATCACCCACACCCACCGCCGCCCACCGCGCAGCGCCTCGAGCAGCCGACGGTAAACGGCCGCGCTGTCCCCGGCCTCGACCGCGCCGGCCAAACCGGCCGCCACACCAGCGTCTAATCCGGCCAAGGCATCAATGAGCGGGCCCAGCGGGCGGGGTGCGGCCAGCGGATCGCACCAGCCCTGCAACACCTGAACCGTCGGATCCACACCGGCCACAAACCGGTTGATCACCGCCGTTTTGCCCACCCCGGCCTCACCGCGCAGCAACACCACCCCACCCGCAGAGCGCCCCACCCGGCGCGCCAACACGGCCAGCTGCCCCAGCACCACCTCACGTTCCAGTAAGCGCTCCACCACAGCCCGCCGTCCCGCCTACACCAGCAGCACCGGACTGTCTCGGCGTCGGGCACGCTGCCCAAAATGGGGAAAATTCCCCATGCGCTGGGGGCGCTCGCCAACGCACACTACCCAGCAAGCGCCCCGGAAGGCCGCCACGGCCCCAGCAACCGCACACCCGGACATGATGCGGATCTCAGCCTAGCCGCAACGCCTCCCGGCCGCGCCCCGCATCGCAAACCCCAGGTGAGGAGCCGGCAAACCATCATCCACAAGGCCACGCGGTGGGCACCAGCCGGCGACGTCGCCGGCGAGATCTAGCAGTCCGGTCATGGCCACAAGCGCCACACTCCTCACTCGCTGACAGGCCCGGGTGATGACAGCAGCAATGCGCAAACCGAAGCTCCAAGCGCCAGTTGTCAATCGGGTCCATTCGGGTCTAACCCAAGCAAAAGGAAAACGACATGCCAAACGACATTAAGTGGAATCACAACCCAGCAGCAGGTTCGCGGCATCACCACCGTGTCAGCCCCGCCACTGTTTCTGCCGGGGGTTCGGTGACACCGGGTTAGGCGGGTAGCGATGTCGTATCTGGTGGCGGCCCCAGAATTCCTGGCGTCGGCGGCAACGGATCTGTCCCACATCGGCTCGGCGCTGACCGCCGCTAACACGGCGGCGGCGGCCCCGACCACCACGGTGGCGGCCGCCGCTGGCGATGAGGTGTCGGCGGCGATCGCGTCACTGTTTTCCAGCCGCGCCCAGGCCTTTCAGGCGCTCAGCGCTCAGGCTGCGGCGTTTCATACCCAGTTCGTGCAGGCGCTCAGTGGTGCGGGTGGCTCGTACGCGGCCAGCGAGGCGGCGAATGTGTCGCCGTTGCAAACCTTTGAGCAAGATGCGCTGGGGGCGATCAATGCGCCCACCGAGGCGCTGCTTAACCGCCCGCTGGTCGGCAACGGCACCAATGGCGCGCCGGGGACCGGGCAAAACGGCGGGCCGGGCGGGATCTTGTTCGGCAACGGCGGCAACGGCGGGTCCGGAGCGAACTCAACGACCGGGGTCGGCCAAAACGGCGGCAACGGCGGGGCCGCCGGGTTGTTCGGTACCGGCGGCAACGGCGGGAACGGCGGCTTCGGCGCCACCATCGGCGGGACCGGCGGGGCCGGCGGCAACGGCGGCCTGCTCCACGGGGCCGGCGGGAACGGCGGCATCGGCGGGGCGAGTGGTATCGGCTTCGGCGGGGACGGCGGGGCCGGCGGCAACGCCATCCTCGGGGCCGGCGGGCTCGGCGGCGACGGCGGCGACGGCGGCATTGGCGGGACCGGCGGGGCCGGCGGCAACGCCATCGTCGGCGCCGGCGGGCTCGGCGGCAACGGCGGGCTTGGCGACAGCCAAGGCGGCTTCGGCGGGGCCGGCGGCAACGCCATCCTGTTGGGCAACGGCGGTAACGGCAGCGCCGGCGCGATGGCCTCGAGTTATTACGCGACCGGCGGGGGCGGCGGTAACGGTGGCAACGCTGGGCTGATCGGCAACGGCGGTGACGGCGGCTCGGGCGGAAGCCCAGGAACAGATGGCATTCCCGGCCCCGGCGGTAAAGGCGGTGCCGGCGGGATGCTGTTCGGCGCAGACGGCAATAACGGCAATAACGGATAGCCGGATGCGTCGACGGAGGTAACGCCGATCACCGGGGCTGATGACGCCCGGGCACTTTGAGTCGATGAGTCGGGTCTTGTTGCCGTTATCGAGGTCTTGTTGCCCTCATCGAGGTTGTGGGCCCATGCGTGCCCACAGTGGCGTGTTGGTGTTGGCCATAGTCACTCCCACTCGAGGCGGGGTCGCCGGGCTGCCCCGCAGGCTCGGCGCTTGTGTCGTGTACCGCCGGCGCAATGGCGAGCCGATGTTCTGTTGGATGCCTCGCGATGCCGGTGAGAAATGCGCAGGTTCAACGAAATACGATGCGTCCTAGAGCCTTCGCAGCGTCGATGAGCGCCGGATGCTCAAGGTTCAACGGTTCGACACGGATGAGTTCAGGGCGTAGCCAGCTGGCCAGGACCGTCCAGATCGGGCGGTGATAGGACCACCAGACCACCGCCTGCCAGGCGCGTTCACCGGTGTGCGGATCGGTTTCTGACCAGATGCGATGCCCCCACGCCTGGGTGACGCTGAGGTTGCGGATCACAATCTGTGTTGGCCGCAGCCCCAGCCGGACCAGCTGAGCGGGGTCATCAAGGTCGAGCACCCGGAGGTCATCCGGTAGCTCATAAACACCCAAAGCGCGTCGCGCACCGGGCAATTGCGGGAATTTCAGCATCGAGGAGTCCCAGCGTGCGAGGTTTCCGAAGGTTTCCCCGCACGCCGCTTCGGCGAGCCGGGATAGGTACCAGACGTGGTAGTCGGGGTGGTCGATCCGCCCGCCACGTTGCGGGCGATGCTCATACAGCGGGTGGCCGGGTTCACCGGGACGCGCGCCCGGCAAGTGTGGAAACACGCGGTAGGCCAGCAATCACCTGGCTCCGCCCCATGCTTCAGCGTCGAGAGCTTCGAGCACAGGCGCGGCCCCGGAGATCTGCAACACATCAATGGGCCGGGCACCGTCAAGGTAACTATTGGCGCTTTCGAGCCAAGTTGCCGCGGCGGCATCCCCCCAAACCAGGCGAGCGCGAGCGAGCACGTGCTCAAGGTCGATCAACATGGGTGCGGCCGTCGGCCCGGGCCGCTCTTCGCCTTTAATCCACCGTGACGGCTGTGATCGGTTCACCCCCACGAACGCGGCGAGTCGCGCGCCCCCGAGGATGCCGGCCAGGTACCGCACGCGCGAGGCCGATAGCGGATCGTCCGCGGCTACTCGGGCCAATGCCCGGGCCGCTGTCGTCTTTCTTGCCGTACTCACCACCATCTCATCGTACCCAACGTATTTGTTGGGTAGCAACCACACACAAAAGAGGATCGGCCCACCGCGGCGCTCCGTATCGCCTCGACATCGCTTGGGCGAGTGACATGGCGTCTGCTCCACGAAGCGAAGTTCACATTGCTCACTTCAGCCTCACCCATCACGTGTGTTTCGTCGCCCAGCGACACGCCGTAAGGCACCATCATCGACCATGGCCACACCACCCGCGTCAACAAAAACGTCGCTGCAACAACGGTTGACCACCCGCGCCCGCCAACGATGGCCACAGCTCGACGCCATCGACGTGCGCTTTCGCGGCGCGTTCGCCTACGTCACCGCACGCCTGCCCGATGGCGAGCGCATGGCGCTGATGCGGCTGCCTACGGGGGATCAGCCGCCCGCTGGGGCTTCGCGAAGTAATCTGGCCAGCAAGGATGGCTACCAAGACTCGGCCCTCCCCACCGGCCACATCGCGGGTACACCCGAAGACGCCCTCGACACCTCCTGCGGCCTCTACCTCGGCGACCCAACCGCCTGGGTCTAACCCCCGACGAACTTACGAACGAGCTTACGAACGAGACCACTTAGCCTCTATGTACTGACACTGCGAGTACATGACTGCCATGAAAGATAACCGTCTGCAGCTGCGCGTCGACGCGGCACCGAAGCGTCAGCTGGAGGAGGCTGACAGCCAGGCGCACTTGAGCGTGTCGGCGTTTGTGCTGCAGGCCGCCAGCCAGGCCGCCGACGACTTGCTAGCCGAACGACAGACCATCCACCTGTCCCCTGACGCGGCGGCCGCGTTCACCGAAGCTCTAAACCGTCCGGCGCGGGTGAACGAGCGGCTAGCGGCCATATTGGAGCGGTCGACGAAATTCACCTGGCTCGACTGAGTGGAGTTCTTTCGGCCGACGCTGCTGGACGCGGACAAAACACCAGCGCGACGGGTTCACCTCGGGCGAGCCGTCACTAGATGAGTGGCTGCGCCGCTACGCGGGCCAGAACCGACAAGGCAATACCGCAGCGGTCTGGGTGATCGCCGACCGCGACTACCGGGTGGTCTGCTACGCAACTCTGTCAATGACCTCGGTGGATCGGTCGGCCGGCCCCGCTCCCCTGGCGAAGGGAGCCCCGACGCAGGTTCCCGCGCTGCTCGTCGGCCGGCTTGCCACCGACACCCGCGTGACCGGACTCGGGCTCGGCACCCAAATGGTGAAGCACATCTTGGCAACTGCGGCCGAGCTGAACCTAAAAGCAGAATGCCGAGCCGTCGTGGTCACCGCACTCAAGCCACCGGCCTTCCGTTGGTGGCAGCGGTTCGGTTTCGACCCGTTTGACGCCGAGGACTCGACAAACCTCGACCTCTATCTGCTGACCAAGGACATCAGCGCCACGCTCGCACGGCTCTGACCGGTAAAAACGTAGCGCCCCCAGCGTGAACCGATCTGCCGGCGTTCACGCAGATTCGGACTCACCACCGCGTCCGAGGGCGTGATAGGCGGGTCGCAGCAGTTCGATCAGCGGCCGTCCGCGGGCGGTGACGCCGATGTCGGGGAGCTGATCGAGCAGCGCCGTCGACGACGTCGCCGGCGGGCTCGGGGCTCTGATGTCGGCTTGCCGCGCGTAATAGGTGTCGACGCAGTCGACGAGCGGCCGGGCCGCGTGTTCGGCACGGTCGGCGGCCGGCGGCCCTTCGGTGCGGGCGGCGGCCAGGTTGGCCAGCAGATCCTCGCGCTCGCGGCCGCGCCACGCCAGGATGGCGAACGGGTCGTCGTCGAAGGATTCGGCGAGCAGGTAGAAGGTCGCGGCAAGGTGCTTGCACGGGACGGCGTAGTCGGGGCAAGAGCAGTCCAGCGACAGCTCCCGGGCGGTGGCGGGGAACAGCGACAGGCCCAGCCCGGCGAAGACGTCCTCGATGTCGTCGGGCATCTCACCGGACAGCAGTTTGGCCGTGTACCAGGCGTTTTCGGCCAGGATCCGCTCGACTTGCGCCCATTCGGACTTGCCGAGGGTGGGGATCCCGATCCGGATCCGGTATGGCCGGACCCTGCTGCCCTGCACCTCGGCGCTGACCGAGCCCGGATCGACATCGAGCGAGATCACCTGTCCCTTGCGTGCGTAGCTGCGGCCGCGCTGCAGCCGGTTGCCCAGGCCGATGTCCTCCAGCACCGCGATGAACCGCTCCGACCACCAGGTCTGCGCGATCGCGCCGCGGGCGCTGCGGGCCTTGAGCCCCCCCTCGACCGGGCGGGGCCGCGACGGCGGCGGATACCAGGCTCGGGGGTTCGGGGGTGTCCCCCGGCTCACCCTACTCACCGACGGCTCCCTCGGACAGCGCGAACATCTTGCGGAGGTCGCGGGTGGACAGCTCGGTCAGCCAGCCTTCGCCGTCGGTGACCACCAGGTCGGCCAGGGCCTTCTTGTCCTCGATCATCTCGTCGATCTTCTCCTCGAGTGTGCCCGTGCAGATGAACTTGTGCACCTGCACGGAACGCCGCTGCCCGATCCGAAACGCCCGGTCTGTCGCCTGGTTCTCCACCGCGGGGTTCCACCACCGGTCCAGGTGCACAACGTGATTGGCGGCGGTGAGGTTCAGCCCGGTGCCGCCCGCTTTCAACGACAGCAGGAAGATGGGCGGCCCGTCCCCGGACTGGAACCGGGCCACCATCTCGTCGCGCCGCTTCTTCGGGGTGCCACCGTGCAGGTAGGCGACGTCGCGGCCGAAGCGTGCGGCCAGGTGCGGCAACAGCAGCTCGGCGAACTCGGTGAACTGGGTGAAGCACAGCACCCGGTCGCCCTCGGCCAGGATCTCTTCCAGGATCTCCTCGAGCCGGATCACCTTCCCCGACCTGCGGCCGACCGGCGAGCGATCGTGCAGCAGCTGCGCCGGGTGGTTGCACACCTGCTTAAGCTTGGTCATCGCGGCCAACACGTTGCCGCGCCGCTCGATCCCCTCGGTGTTCTCGATCTTCTCGATCATGTCGTCGACGACGGCCTGATACAGCGAGGCCTGCTCGGTGGTGAGCTGGTAGTACTGCTTGATCTCGATCTTCTCGGGCAGGTCGTCGATGATCGCCGGGTCGGTCTTGAGCCGGCGCAGGATGTAGGGCCGGGTGACGGCACGCAGCCGCTCGGCCGGCTCGGTCTGCCCGTGCCGTTCGATCGGGATCGCGTAGCGGGTGCGGAACCGTTCGGAGGATCCGAGCAGGCCGGGGTTGAGGAAGTCCATGATCGACCACAGTTCGGCGAGCCGGTTCTCCATCGGCGTCCCGGTCAGCGCCACCCGGTGCCCCGCCTCCAACTGCCGCACCGCCTTGGCCGCCCGCGACAGGCTGTTTTTCACGGCCTGCGCCTCGTCCAGCACCACCCGGTTCCATTGGTAGCCGGCCAGCTCGTCGATGTCGCGGATGGCCGTGGTGTAGGTGCTGACGACCAGGTCGGTTTGCTCGAGGAGTTCACCCAGCGCGTCGCCGCGCATCCGGGCACCGCCGTGGTGCGCGTAGACCCGCAGGCCGGGCGCGAACTTGGCCGCCTCCCGCTGCCAGTTGCCGACCAATGACATCGGGCACAGCAGCAGAGTGGGGCCGGTGTCCGGATCCTGGTGTCGCTGCAGGGTTTCCATGGCCAGCAGCTGAACGGTCTTACCCAGGCCCATGTCGTCACCCAGGCAGCTGCCCAAGCCGAGCGAGGACAGGAACGCCAGCCACGACAGGCCGCGCTGCTGGTAGGGACGCAGCGTCGCGGTGAATCCGTCCGGCGGTTCCAGCGGCCGCAGCGACTGTGCGGCGGCCCCGGACAGCAGGTCCCCGAGCCATCCGTCGGCGCGCACCGAAATGACCTCAAGCGGGGTGTCGATGTCGTCCGGGTGGCTGGCGGCCAGCGCGAGGATCTCCGCGGCGGTTTTGCGGCCGGTTGGCTTGCGCTGCAAGAACTCCAGTCCACGGCGCAGCTGCTCTTGATCCACCGCCACCCACTGGCCGCGCAGCCGGATCAACGGGGCCTTGGTCTCGGCCAGCGCCGCGATTTCGTCCTGCGTGAGTGTGTCGTCGCCCACGGCCAGCTCCCAGCGGAACTTGACGAGCTGGTCGCGACCGAACTTGCTGGCCTTGCTCACCACTCCGTCGACCGGGGTGTGCGCGGACAGGACGAGCCCCAGCTTGCGGCGCCGGTCCCACCAGGACGGCAGCAGCACGCCGAACCCGGCCGCGTCGAGCACCCCGGCGGTGGCCGACAGGAACCGGTAGGCGCCGTCGGCGTCGAGTGTCAGCTCGGACGGGCGCGCGGTGCGCAGGGCCGGCGCGAGCTCGGGGAAAATCCGGCTGGCCCGGCCCAGCTCGGCCAGCAGCAGCTCCTGCGGCCGGTCCAGCCACCGCCGCAGGGTGCCGTCGTCGTTCCATGCCTGCTCGGCGGGGACCAGCAGGCTCGGGTCTTCCGTCGACGCCAACAGGAACTCCACCCGCCACGACGAGCCCGTCTTGGGGTCGTCGGCCTCGCGGTTGTCGGTCTCGATCTCGGACAACCGAAACGTCGCTGTCGCCGGCCCGACCGTGCCGGTGCCGACGTCGTCCCATGGCCGCAACGCCTGGGCCAGCGCATCAAGTTCGTCGGGCTCCGCGTCGAACCGGCCGTCCGGAGCGGTCAGCGCCGTCAACCAATCCTCCACGGCGGACCGGCGTTTCGCGCGCCCCCGGCGCGGGGGCGCCAGGTCGATGGGTGGCAACGCCGCGCGCACCGCGGCATCGACCATCGCGTGCAGCGCCGACACCACCAGCTCGTGCGGGTCGTGCCCGCCCGGTTCGGCCCGGCACACCGGCGGCATCGCCGAGATCAGTGAGGTCATCGCGACCACGTCGCGACCCTGCAACACCGGACGCCAGGACGCGATCGCCCCGTGGCTGTCGCGCCGCAGCCGCGGCAGGACACGACCACGCTCGACCAACTCACGCGCGAAAGCGGCCAGGTCGGCCAGATAGCCGATGGACGCGCCGTACCTGATGTCCGCGACGGGCTCGTCGATCGCCGCGAGCGCAGGGCCCGCATCCAGTTGCACGACCGGAACGGTCCACGCCAACAAGGTGGTGTCGGTTCGCGCCGCGGGGCGCGGGGTGACCCGGATCAGCTCCGGTGAGTCCAGTGGTGCCGAGCGCAGCGACGGCAACAGCAGCACGGCGGTGCCGGGCTTTCCCGGATGTATCGCCGCGATCGCGTCGGCGGCCGCCGCGAACGGGTGCGGTCGCGCCGAACGCAACGCCTGACTCGGGCTCTTCACCAGCAGGTCGGAGTCTTCCGCCCACAGCCGCAGACTGCCCGGCATGGACCAAAAGCCGTGCAGAACAAGCATTCAGTTCCCTCTTCTCGTGCTGTGCGTGCCAGGAAAGTAAGGGGACGGTGCCGCGCGACTCCGCCGCGCCGCCTGGCTACCCGAGATCACCGAATTCGTCCTCGAAACACCCGAACGGTGCCCCGCCGGGGGTATAGCCGACGACGAACATTCGCCGATCGCCGACCCAGACCCAGTCGGGATCGTCGAATTGCTCTGTGCCGAAACGCTCGGCGGCGCGGCGAGCACGTTTCGGAGTTCCCCTGCGCTTATTGCGCCGCCGCGGCATGGACCGATGCTATCGGCGGCTGTGCCGGCGACGCGATGTCTGAATCCCGCGTGTCTTCGCCGCGCGGCATTTTCTTGCTTGCCTCGCGCTTGGGCAACGCAGCCCGCCAATATTTACCGTTAATGAGGCGAGCCGCGCCCTCGTCGACGCGGGAAGGTTCGATGGGTGACAAGACCTAGCCAGCGAGCCCGGTCACGGAACGCTATCCCACTGCTCGTCGGTTACATCGGGGATGCAGTGGTAGGCGATCACCGAAACCCCAGGGTTCGCCACGCCGCCGTTGACGTTGAGGCAGGGACCGAGGGCGCTCGTGACCTGACCGTTTGGCTGGGTATTCCAACGCTCGTTGTTGGTATTGGTCGGACAGGTCGAGAGGACCACCGGGGTGGTATCCGCTGCGCTGCTGATGCTCAGGCAATGCCCGGGGAAGGCCGCGCTCTCGATCTGACCGGCAGGGTTGAAATTCCAGAGCTGGGAGTTCGACCCGTTGCAGGGGTTGACCATCGTCGGAGTGTTGTTCCCATTCGGGCCGTCGAGACACCAATTGCCCAATCGGCTCTTCAATTGGACCGGGTCGGCGGCACCCGCTACACCAACGCTTAGCAGCGCGACACCGAACCCTGCGCCGACTACGACCAGGGCCCGGCGCAGACCGTCCACCGACTGCGATTCGTGCATTTCAGCTCCATCCTCTCGTCCTGGTCCACCTCATGCACCACAAAATTGCCGTAGGTAAGCAGCTTCTCACCGTTACCGCCTGGCCCCAACCCCTGACGAACTACCGAGACCACTAGCGTCGGCCCGGTGGCACACCTACTGGGAGCCGAGGCCGTACACCTGGAATATCCGACTCGGGTGGTATTCGAGTCGGTCACGCTCGGAGTGAACGACGGCGCGCGCATCGGCATTGTGGGGCGAAACGGGGAGGGCAAGTCCAGCCTGCTGGGTCTGCTGACCGGTCAGCTGCAGCCCGACTCGGGCCGGGTCACCCGGCGCAGCGGATTGCGGGTTAGCGCGCTCAGCCAGGCCGACACCCTCGACCCGGACTTCACCGTGGGCTGGACACTCGTCGGCGACCAGGCCGAACACCAGTGGGCCCGTAACCCCCGGGTCCGCGACGTGGTCGGCGGCCTGGTGTCCGACATCGCTTGGGACGCAACGATTGCCACGCTCAGCGGCGGCCAGCGACGACGGGTGCAGCTGGCCAGGCTGCTGGTAGGCGAATGGGATGTGATCGCCCTCGACGAGCCCACCAACCATCTGGACATCGAAGGCATCACCTGGCTGGCCGGCCATCTGCAACAACGCTGGGCGCGCAACACCGGCGGGCTGCTGGTGGTGATACACGACCGCTGGTTTCTCGACGAAGTCGCCACCACGACATGGGAGGTGCACGACGGGATCGTCGAGCCGTTCGAAGGCGGATACGCGGCTTACGTGCTGCAGCGCGTCGAGCGCGACCGGCTGGCCGCCGCAGCCGAGGCCAAACGGCAGAACCTGATGCGCAAAGAGCTGGCCTGGTTACGCCGGGGCGCACCCGCGCGGACCTCCAAGCCCAAGTTCCGGATCGAGGCCGCCAACCAACTGATCGCCGACGTGCCCCCACTGCGCAACACCGTCGAGTTGGCCAAGCTGGCGACCGCTCGGCTCGGAAAAGACGTCATCGATTTGCTCGACGTGTCGGTCTCGTTCGACGGCCACCCGGTGCTGCGCGATATCGAATGGCGGATCGCCCCGGGTGAACGCACCGGCATCGTCGGAGCAAACGGCGCCGGGAAGTCGACCCTGCTGGGAGTGATCGCCGGCACTATTCAGCCAGACTCAGGGCGCGTCAAGCGCGGCAAGACAGTCCGGCTGGCGGTGCTCGACCAGCGGGGTGATGAGCTGGCACCGCTCGCCGGCGACCGGATCGCCGAGGTGCTGGGCAGGCTGCGCGGCGGTTATCAGGTCGGCGGCCGCGAGGTGACTCCGGCCCAGCTGTTGGAGCGACTCGGGTTCGCCCGCGACCAGCTGTCCGCGCGAGTCGGTGAACTTTCCGGCGGTCAGCGACGGCGGTTGCAGCTGGTGCTCACGTTGCTGTCCGAGCCGAACGTGTTGCTCCTCGACGAGCCCACCAACGACGTCGACACCGACATGCTGACGGCCACCGAGGACTTGCTCGACTCCTGGGCGGGCACCTTGATCGTCGTCTCGCACGACCGGTATCTGCTCGAACGGGTCACCGATCAGCAGTACGCGATTCTCGACGGCCGGTTACGGCATCTGCCCGGAGGCATCGACGAATATCTGCGGCTGGCCGCCCATCGCACCAACACCGCAGCTGCCGAGCCGTCGCCCGCCAAGCCGCAGGCAATGTCGGGCGCGCAGCGGCGTGGCGCCGAGAAGGAGCTGGCCGCGATCGACCGTCAACTAGCACGCCTCGCCGACCGGATCACGGCCAAGCACAACGAACTCGCCGAGCATGACCAGTCCGACCACACCGCCCTTACTCGGCTTACCCAAGAGTTGCGCGGCTTGGAAAGTGACGTTACCGAGCTGGAGAGCCGCTGGTTGGAGCTGTCGGAGATGCTCGAATAATGTCCAATGTGGATGCCAGGCCGGTCGAAACGGTGGCGTGCGTGGGGTCGAGCACCGCCGCGTCCAAAGGAACCTACCGGTGGATCGCCGAGTTGGAGAGCCGGCCACAAAACAGTCGGTTCCGGTTCGTCAACTTCGGGGTGGGCGGTGACCTGTCGTTCAACGTCATCAAGCGTCTGGGCCGGGTGATCGCTACGCGGCCCGACCGAGTGATCATCCTGATCGGCACCAACGACATTCTGGCTAGCGTCTTTCCCAACTTTGCGAGAATCGTTCGAGTGTGGAAGGGGCTGCCCGAAGAGCCCACCGCGCAGCGATTCGAGGAGAACCTCAAACTCATCACACGAAGGTTGCGCCAGGAGACCAACGCGACGATCGCCCTGAGTTCCCTTGCGCCCGTGGGGGAAGACCCTCATTCCACAGCTGCCGTTCAGTCACGGCTGAATGACCTGTGCGCCGCGTACAACAACGTGATCCGTGATGTCTCGTCTCGGGAAGGCACAGACTACATCGAGTTCTACGAAGCTTTCCAGGATCAGCTGGAGCGCTCAACGACCGCCAAGCCTTTTACCCGGTTCTCCTTGGCGTCGTTCTACCGCGACTATCTTGTCCGGGAGATGATCCTGCGGCGCAGCTTCGACGAGATCTCCCGAATCAACGGGTGGGAGTTTCACATCGACGGCATTCATCTGAACACCCGGGGTGGTGAGATTCTGACGGAAGCCGTTCAGCGGTCCCTGGACTCGCCCAGCGCTTAGCCCAACGGACGCGGTGTAAAACTTGTCTTCGCACGGCGCGGGCGCTGATCACCGGTAGTGGGCTGCTGGCGACGCTGTCCCTTGCGCAGCGTGTCCAGCAATTCCCGGTACGGGCCGACGACGTAGGCGGTGTCGCCTGCTCTGAGGTGTGTGTCTCGACGTGGGTGCAGCCTGACCGGGGCGTCCTCCCGGGTGATCGCGATGACGCGGGTTTGGGTGGACATTTGGAACATCCGCAGCCCGTCGAGTTCGCTGCCGGCCTCCACGTGCATTGCGCCGACCATAAACGAGCTCTGCCCGACCGAAAATGTCCCCAGCACCTGCAAGCCCATCGCCGCGCCGATGAACCAGGGCGCGGCCAGTTCGACGGTCGAGCGAACGTTTTCGAAACCGAACCGCTGCGCCACCGCGAAGCCGAGTTCGCGGTCGTATATCCGTAGTACAAGCGGAACGTCGGGCCGGTTGAGCGCGGGCATCACCCCGGGGCCGTACATCTCCCGCAGCACGATCCCGGTCTCAATGTTGACCATGTCATCCTGGGTCAGCACCGCCACCGCGCGAGCGTGGTCGATGCAGGCCGATTCCAGTGTCTGTTCCATCGTCGCGTCCCCGAAGATCACCGGCACGTCGAGTCCGGCCGCCACGGGCAGGAAGGGGTTCTCGTCGTCCTGCTCAATTACCGCGACGTCGTATCCGGCAGCGGTCAGCTCACTGACCACGCGAATACCAACCGAGCCCAGCCCGACGACGATGACGTGGTTGCGCAGATGGCGCACCCGCCGG
Source organism: Mycobacterium sp. (assembly GCA_035515675.1). Classification (GTDB taxonomy): domain Bacteria; phylum Actinomycetota; class Actinomycetes; order Mycobacteriales; family Mycobacteriaceae; genus Mycobacterium. Next base: position 18,605 of record DATJBA010000190.1, on the reverse strand, counting down.
CGTCCGGCCGAGTGGACGAAGCGGCGAGACAGCAGCAGGTCGGCGATAAACGCGACAAGGACCGCGGTGGTGGTCATGCCGACGAACATCAACATGACGCTGAACAGGCGCAGCCAGGTGGGCTGTTGGGCGAAGCTGAAGTCGCCATAGCCCACCGTCGTGATCGTTTCGGCGCTGAAGTACATCGCGTCGAGCCAGCTCACCCCCGGAACCCGATGGTAGCTGAGGCGCAACAGGATCGTTGAGCCGAGCAAAAGGCCCAGCCCGACCGCCAACGCCGGATAAAACGCCGGGTTGACGTCGTCGCGCGCGGTGCGCGCGGCGTCGAGCACTCGACGCGTTAGGTGCCAGCGTGAGCGCTTTACGGTCGGGCGGGGCGCGTCGATACCGTGGGCGGCCAACTCTTCGGCGGTGCCGATCATCGCGGTCCAGTCACCGGCGCGTACCCACAGATCCCGGCCCGGGCAAGCCACCACTTCGCCAGGGGCGGCCGAGTTCTCGCCGCGGATCACCGCCACCGGTGCCAGGTCGCCGTGGAGGTCGCGCAGTGTCGCATCACGCGTCACCTCGCTGCCCCAGACAGCGAATTTGATGCCGGCAGCCTCGAACGGGTGCGTGGTGCTCGCCAGACATGCCTCGACGACCGACGGTGCCGCGAGGTCGGCTACGTCGAGGATCGCCCCGGGCCCGTTATCGGCGGCCATCGCTGTCCGCACCACGTCGTTGTCCAGCCGCACCACTACGCGCACGTATGGGTTAGCTTTCCTTGCCAGCAATGCGATTTCGATGTTTGTCGAGTCGTCATCCCCGGCGCAGACGACGGCGAGCGCGCGGGCGATCCCGGCGTCGGCGAGCTCGGCGTCGGCGAGCTTGACAACGCGCGCGCCGGCGTCGGTCAGCTCCTTGACGATCGTCGTGGCCAGCGCGTCGTCGCCGCTGACAATGATGTGGCGGTCGAGAGGGAGATCGAAGTCATCGAAGTCGATGAAGTCAACGTGTCGACCATTCCACCATGGCTTTATACCGTGCACCATAACCACCCACTTTGCTCACACTGGCGTCCCCACCGGGAATCGAGCGGTCCGCACATAGCGCATCGGCCAAGGTCTGAAAGAGCTAGCGGATCAGGCGCGCGGCGGCTGTGCGGAGCCGAATTTAAGCGATACGAATTTCGGAGACGGACTGTCACATGGACTCATCTGGCCCTCACCTCCTTGCCGCCAGGACACCTGCGGGGTGTCACCGCTGTTCGCGTGCACCGGTGCAGGTCACGTCCGGCCCTATGGACCCCGGACATACACCTCTCTCGTCAGAGCTTTGGCACTGCACGGCGTACCCAAAAATCTCGGAAGCCACTTTGGCTCAACCCTTATGCCGGGAAGAGCTGTCCTGACCCGGGGCGTCTTTCGACGTTCAGGGTCAGTGGCCTGTGTCCGTGCAGACGCCTCACCTAGCGAGGTACTTGCAAACTCCAATGATGCTTACACAAGCAGTGCAAGTCAATCCGAGTCGCGTAGGCCTCAACGCCCTCGCGCAAACAGCTCGGTGTCCGACGCGTCAACCGTCGGACGCCGCGCGAATGCATGCGCTGGGATCCCGGCTCACCGGATTATCAGCCCTGTCCCCCACGCCGGGACTGACGGTTGACGTCATCAACTCAGTGCCAGCGCAGTAACACCAGCTCAGAGCAGAATCCGGGACCCATCGCGAGCATCAGGCCCGGGCTTCCGCTGGGCGGCGGTTTGGCGATGGTGTCGCGCAAAATGTGCAGCACTGAGGCAGACGAGAGGTTAGCGATCTCGCCCAGCGAGCGCCAAGTCAATTCGAGTGCCTCCGAGGGCAATTCGAGGGTGTTGGTGATCGCGTCGATGACCTTCGGCCCGCCGGGATGGCTCACCCAAGCGCCGATGTCGTCTTTGGTCAGTCCGTGTTGGGCCAGGAACCCGTTGACGTCGTCGTCCAGGTAACGTTCGATTACGGTCGTGAGCTCTTCAGACAGCACCAACTCAAGGCCGGAGGCACCGACGTTCCAGCCCATGATGTGCTGCGAATCGGGGTACAGACGGCTGCACGAATCGAGGACGTCGGGTCCGCTGGCGCGAAGTTGTTCGGCACGTCGATCACCGACGGCCACCACCGCAGCTGCCCCGTCACCAAACAATGCGGTTGCGACCAGACCCGACACAGTTGGTTTGGCCACAATTGTTGGGTACGTGAGTGAGCAAAGCTCGACGGCTATCAGGACAGCGACGTCGTCGGGGGCACCGCGCAGGTAGTCGTGCAGCCGAGCCACTCCCGCAGCGCCGCCCACGCAGCCCAGGCCGCAGAGCGGCATCCTGCGCACATCCGGGCGCAGGCCGAGTCGTCCCGCAATCCGGGCATCCAGCGTCGGCACCGCAATGCCGGTGACCGTTGTGGTAGCGATCATGTCGATGTCCTGGCGTCGCAGGCCCGCCTCGTCAAGCGCGCCCAGCAGCGCCTCGCAGCCAAGCTCCACCGCGTTTTCGATGAAGATGTCGTTCGCCTCGCCGAAGTCGGTCAGCGACGGGTACTTTTCCGCAGGCAGTACCAGGTGGCGGCTGTTGACCTTGGCGCTGGCGTGCAGACGCCGAATTACTTCTTCGTGCTCCTTAAGACCCGCGAGGTCGACAAGCCCGTCGGCAACCTCGCTCTGGCTATACCGATGCGGCGGCAACGCGCCGAAAACACCTGCGATGACGCTCATGCCCTACCCTCTTTAGGTACTTACCGGCCAGTAACTACTATGCCGCCTGGCAGCACAAATAGGACCCCGTGATGTTCACAGTTTAGCCGTCGGCTACCCCCGCGCAACGCTATGCGTATTCAACATGTGTCGTATTAGCGACTGACGAGGACTCCGTATTCGCGTCTGCCAGCGGGTATTTCGGCATCCAAGGCCCCTCCCGGCTCGCTGGGTTGAGCGTCATCACGATTAGAGCATCGAGACTCAGAGGATCGATGATGCCATAGCTGACAGTCGGATCAGCAAGGAACTTTTCCCGGCTGGGGCCGAGCAGCAATAGTTTGTCGGTCAATCCGATTCTTCGAAGTTGCTGCAGCGGAGCCATTCTCGAGACGACGAGGGTATCTCCTCGCAGTCGGATCGCCAGGCGCCTGTTTGGGCCTCCCGGTCAGCGCCGACTGGAACTGTTCTGCTACAACACTTTTCGCAACAGTGCTTTTGCGTTCACAGGCGGTAGAGAAACCGGTGGTCCCGCTTAGCCCGTCAGAAGCTGGCGCAGTAGATTGGCCCTCGCCAGGACCGCGTTCAGTTGCTCGGCGACCCGAGTTGGCGCGGTGCCACCCCTGGCATCACGCGACGACACCGAGCCCTCGATCGTCAGCACCTCGCGAACCTGCGGCGTCAGCTCGGCGCTGATGGCGGCTAGCTCGTCGTCGGTCAGCTCGTCGAGTCCGACGCCGCGCTGTTCGGCGGCACGCACCGCGGCACCAGCGGCCTCGTGTGCGGATCGGAACGGAACCCCTTGCCGCACGAGCCATTCAGCAATATCGGTGGCCAGCGTGTACCCGGCCGGGGCCAGGGCCGCCATCCGCTCGACGTTGAATGTCAGGCTGGCCACCAGTCCTGCCATCGCCGGCAGCACCAGCTCCAGCTGGGCCACCGAGTCGAACACCGGCTCCTTGTCTTCCTGCAGATCACGGTTGTAGGCCAGCGGCTGGGCTTTCAGCGTCGCCAGCAGCCCGGCCAGGTTTCCGATCAGCCGCCCGGACTTACCGCGGGCCAGCTCGGCGATGTCGGGGTTCTTCTTTTGCGGCATAATCGAGCTGCCGGTGGACCACGAATCGTGCAAAGTCACGTAGCCGAATTCCGTCGAGCTCCAGATGATGATGTCCTCGGCCAGCCGCGACAGGTCGACGGCGATCATGGCGAAGATGAACGCGGCCTCGGCGGCGAAATCCCGGGCCGCGGTCGCGTCGATGGAGTTGTCGGCGGCGGCCGTGAAACCCAGATCCCCGGCGATGGCTTCCGGGTCTAGGCCGAGCGACGAGCCGGCCAGCGCTCCCGAGCCGTACGGGGACACCGCCGCGCGTTCGTCGAAGTCGACGATTCGGTCCACGTCGCGCAGCAACGGGTGGGCGTGCGCGAGCAGATGGTGGGCCAGCAGAATCGGCTGGGCGGACTGCAGATGGGTTTTACCGGGCATGATGGCGCTCGGATGCGCGGCTGCCCGGGCGGCCAGTGCGCCGACGACGTCGAGCGCTGCGGCTGCGACCCGTCGCACCGCGTCGCGAAGCCACATCCGGAACAGGGTGGCTACCTGGTCGTTGCGCGACCGGCCGGCGCGCAGCCGGCCGCCCAAGTCGGGACCGACCCGCTCGATCAGTCCGCGCTCCAGTGCGGCGTGCACATCCTCGTCGCTGACCAGCGTGCCGAAGCTGCCGACGGCGACGTCCTCGGCGAGACTGTCCAACCCGGTCAACAGCCCGTCGCGCTGCTGTTCGGTGAGCAGCCCGGCACGGAACAACACCTGCGTATGTGCCCGCGACGCGATGATGTCGTAGGGTGCCAGCACCCAGTCAAAGTGGGTGGACTTGCTCAGCGCGGCCAGCGCGGCGGAGGGACCCTCGGTGAACCGCCCGCCCCACAGCGACCCCTCGCGAGTGCTCACGGGGCCATCACCGCGAGCAGACGCAGAATCGCACGACGACGGCCGAGTCGGTGCGATTCTGCGTCTGCTCGCAAGCGGGTGGGGTTCCCGCATCGCAGAGGAGCGCCCCCAGCTCGGCACAAGAAAAGCGTCACCGCATGTCCCGGCGGGCGGCGAGCTTGGACGACAACCCATGCACGTACACGAAGCCGCGAGAAGCGGACTGGTCGAAGCTGTCGCCCTCGTCGTAGGTGGCCAGGTTGAAGTCGTACAAAGATTCAGCGCTGCGTCGGCCGTTCACCGCAATGTGCCCGCCGTGCAATACCATTCGGATCTCTCCGGAGACGTGCTCTTGAGTCTTGGCGACAAAGCTCTCCAAAGCGGCTTTCAGCGGCGAATACCACAGTCCGTCGTAGACCAGCTCGGCCCAGCGCTGGTCGGTCTGACGTTTGAACCGGCCCAGTTCGCGTTCGAGCGTGACGTGTTCGAGTTCGGTGTGCGCGGTGATGAGCACCATCGCGCCCGGCGCCTCGTAGATCTCGCGGCTCTTGATACCCACCAGCCGGTCCTCGACGACGTCGAGGCGCCCGACCCCGTGCGCGCCGGCGCGGCGATTGAGTTCTTCGATGGCGCCCAGCACGGACACCGGCCGACCGTCGATGGACACCGGTACTCCGCGCTCGAACCCGACGATCACCTCATCGGGCGTGCTCCAGCTGATGGTCGGGTCTTCGGTGTAGGCGTAGATGTCCTTGGTGGGGGCGTTCCACAGGTGTTCCAGGAAGCCGGTTTCCACCGCGCGGCCCCACACGTTCTGGTCGATCGAGAACGGCGAGCGTTTGGTGACGTTGATCGGGATGGCGTTCTCCTCGGCGAACGCAATCGCCTTCTCCCGCGTCCAGGCGTAGTCGCGGACCGGCGCCAGCACCTCCAGATCCGGTGCCAGCGAAGCGAATCCGACCTCGAACCGGACTTGGTCATTGCCCTTGCCGGTGCAGCCGTGCGCGACGATCCTGCCGCCGTGCTCGCGGGCCGCCGCGACCAGGTGCTTGGCGATCAGCGGCCGGCTAATCGCCGACACCAGCGGGTAGCGGTCCATGTACAGCGCATTGTTCAACACGGTCGGCAGGCAATAGCCCTCGGCGAACTCGTCGCGGGCGTCGACGACCACCGCCTCCACGGCGCCGCAGTCCAGGGCCCGCTGGCCCACGACCTCCGTGTCTTCGCCGCCCTGGCCGAGGTCGATCACCACCGCCACGACCTCACGGCCGGTCTCCTTGCCGATCCAGCTGATCGCCACCGAGGTGTCCAGACCGCCGGAATACGCCAGGATGACGCGTTCTGACATGACCCAATCTCCTTCGCAGAAGTTACGTGAGGCTTTCCAGAGAGCTGGCCAACTCGGCGCCGGTCATCGGCTCACGGGCAGCCACGAAGACGGTGTCATCGCCGGCGATGGTGCCGACCACGTACGGTAGCGCCGCACGATCGATTGCGCTGGCTAAATAGTGCGCTGCCCCGGGCGGAGTTCGCAGCACGGCGAGGTTTGCGCTGGCGTCGGTTGATACCAGCAGCTCGTTCAACAGCCGGGAGAGCCGTGCGGTGCCACCGGACACCCCGCGCACCGGGCTGCCGTCCTCGGGAACGATGTAGACCCCAACGCCGCCATCGGCGCCGCGCAGCTTCACCGCGCCGAGTTCTTCGAGATCCCGCGACAACGTGGCCTGGGTGACGTCGATGCCTTCGTCGGCCAGCAGCGCCGCCAGTTCGCTTTGACTGCGCACCGATGCCGACGACAGGATCGCCACGATGCGGGCCTGCCGGCCGGCCCGGGTGGTCTCGGGTATGGCCTTCGAAGGTGTGACCTTCGAACCGCTGCGAGTCATCGGGACCGCTCCAGCAGCCACACCAGTAGCGCCTTCTGGGCGTGCAGCCGGTTTTCGGCCTCGTCCCAGATCGCGCTGGCCGGCCCGTCCATCACCTCGTCGGTGATCTCGTCCCCGCGGTGGGCCGGAAGGCAATGCAGCACAATGGCTTCCGAGTCCGCCAGCCCCATCAGTCGGGCGTTGACCCGAAACGGCAGAAAGGGCTTGATCCGGTCCAGCCCGTCGTCCTCCTGCCCCATCGACGTCCAGGTGTCGGTCACCACGATGTCGGCGCCCGCTGCGGCCGCGTCGGCATCGGCGGTCACGGTGACCGAAGCGCCGGTGGTCTGGGCGCGCTGCCTGGCCGCGGCCACCAGTGCCGGGTCGGGCGCGAAGCCGTCGGGAGCGGCGACGGTGACGTGAATGCCGGCGGTGGCCCCGCCGAGCATCAGCGAATGGGCCATATTGTTGGCGCCATCGCCGAAGTAGGACAGCCTCAAGCCTTTTAGGGCGCCCTTGCGCTCGGCGATGGTCTGCAGATCGGCGAGCACCTGGCAGGGATGGAACTCGTCGGAGAGCGCATTGACCACCGGCACCGTCGCGGTCGCGGCCATGGCTTCCAGCCCGTCTTGCCCGAAGGTCCGCCAGACGATGGCATCGACGAAGCGGGACAACACTTTTGCGGTGTCCTGCAGGGTCTCGTCGCGGCCCAGCTGGGTGCTGCGGGCGTCGACGACGACGGCATGCCCGCCCAACTGCGCGATGCCCATCTCGAACGAGAATCGGGTGCGGGTGGAATTCTTGTCGAAGATGACCGCGACCCCGCGCGGCCCCTTGAGGGGACGACGGCGGAACGGGTCCTTCTTCAGTTCGGCAGCCAGCTCGAGCACTTCGGCCTGTTCATCGGGCGACAGGTCGTCGTCGCGCAGAAAGTGTCGAATCATGCTGGCGCCCCGGCGGTGTCGAGGATGCCCGGCAACGCGGCGATGAAGCCGTCGATCTGGGCTTCGGTGATGATCAGCGGCGGCGCCAACCGGATGACGTCGGGTGCGGCGGCGTTGACCAGGAATTCGGCGTCACGCGTGGCCGCCTCGGCGTCCCTGACCCGCGGCGCGGTCAGCACCATGCCCAAAAGCAATCCGCGGCCGCGCACCTGGTCGACGAGTGGGTGGTCGAGCAATTCGACGCGGTGGCGCACCGACTTGCCCAACACCTCGGCGTGCCGGACCAGTTCGTCGGTCGTCAGCACTGCCAACACCGCCCGCGCCGCCGCGGTGCTGATCGGGTTGCCGCCGAAGGTGCTGCCGTGCAGACCGGGTGTCAGCAGGTCCGCGGCCGGCCCGACGGCCAGGCACGCCGCGATCGGCAACCCGCCGCCGAGTCGTTTGGCCCGTGTCACCACGTCGAGGGTGATGCCGTCGTGCTGGTGGGCGAAAAAGGCGCCGGTGCGGCCCATCCCCGTCTGTACCTCGTCGAGCACCAGCAGAGCGCCGTGGCCCGCCGTGATGTCCCGCGCGGCAGCCAGATAACCCTCGGGTGGGACAACGACGCCGCTTTCCCCCATGATCGGTTCCAGAAACACCGCGGCAGTGTCGTCATGGACCGCGGCGGCCAGCGCATCGGTGTCACCGTAAGGAACATGCGTGACGTCACCGGGCAGCGGGGCGAACGGCGCCTGCTTGGTCGGCTGGCCGCCCAGCGTCGCCATCTGGTGCGTGACCGCCTCGATCACGGCGGGGTGACGATGGCCGAGAACGTTGACCGCGATGCCGCCGAGCAGGTCCAGATAGGTCTTGCCGTCCACGTCGGTGACCACGGCGCCGTCAGCGCTGGCCAGGGCCACCGGTGGGGTGCCGTAGTTGTTCATCATCACGGCTTCCGACCGGGCCTGCATAGCGTCGGTCTGAGTCATGCACTCACCACCTTGGTGCCCGTGCCCGCATCGGTGAAAAGCTCCACCAGCACACAGTGTTCGACCCTCCCGTCGATGACGTGCGCACTGGGCACACCCCCGGTGACGGCCCGCAGACACGCTTCGACCTTGGGGATCATCCCCGCCTCAAGCGTGGGCAGCAGTTGCGCCAATGTGGCGGTGTCGATTTCGCTGACCAACGAATCTCGATCCGGCCAGCTGCGGTACAGGCCTTCGACATCGGTGAGCATCAATAGCTTTTCGGCTCCCAGGGCGTCGGCCAATGCCGCCGCGGCAGTGTCGGCGTTGATGTTGTGCACCACACCATCGGCATCCGGCGCGAGCGTCGACACCACCGGAATGCGCCGTGCCGCAATCAGATCGAGCACCGCCGCGGTGTTGACAAGGTCGACGTCCCCGACCAGACCGATGTCGGTGTCCACCCCGTCGACGGTGACCCTGCGCCGCACGGCGGTGAAGAGGTGCGCGTCCTCGCCGGTGATGCCGACGGCATAAGGTCCGTGTGCGTTGATCAGGTTGACCAGTTCGCGGCCCACCTGTCCGAACAACACCATCCGCGCCACGTCGAGCACTTCCGGTGTGGTGACCCGGAACCCGCCCTTGAAGTCACCTTCGATGCCGAGTCGGCGCAGCATGGCGGTGATCTGTGGTCCACCGCCGTGCACGACGACGGGATGGATGCCGCAGTTGCGCAGAAACGCCATGTCGGCGGCGAAGGCGTGCCGCAGCGTGTCGTCGGTCATGGCGTTGCCGCCGTATTTGACGACGACGACCTTGCCGTGCAACTGCTTGAGCCAGGGCAGGGCTTCAGCCAGCACGCGCGCTTTCGCGTCTGTCGACAAAGCAACGGTCATGAGCTGTAAGCCGAATTCTCTTCGACATAGGCGTGCGAGAGGTCGGTGGTGCGGACGGCGGCCCGACCGTCGCCGACGCGGAGATCGACGGTGACGTCGATGTCGGCCGCCGAAAGGTCCACCTCGCGCGCGCCCGGAGCTCCCACTCCGTCGATACACACCGGAGAGCCGTTGAACGACACCGTGATTCGTTCAGGATCGAGGGTGACTGGCGCCATGCCGACGGCCGCGAGCACCCGGCCCCAGTTGGGGTCCGACCCGAACAGCGCGGTCTTGACCAGGCTGTCGCGGGCGACCGCCCGGGCGACGGTCAGCGCGTCGTCCTCGGTGGCGGCCCCGGTGACCGTGACGGTGATGCGCTTGGTGACGCCCTCGGCGTCGGCTTGCAGCTGAGCGCACAGGTCGTCGCAGACCCGCAGCACGGCCTCGTCGAGATCGGCCTGCGGCGGGGCGATCCCGCTGGCTCCCGACGTCAGCAACAGCACGGTGTCATTGGTGGAAGTACAGCCGTCGATGTCGAGCCGGTCGAAGGTGTGGGCGGCGGCGTGGCGCAGCGCCCGGTCGAGGGCGGCGGGCCCGACGGCCGCGTCGGTGGTGAGCACGCAGAGCATGGTGGCCAATGACGGCGCCAGCATGCCCGCGCCTTTGGCCATGCCGCCGACCGTCCAGTCGTTCGGATGATGCAGCGCAACCTGTTTGGGCACAGTGTCGGTGGTCGTGATGGCGTGGGCGGCGTCGTCGCCGCCGCTGAGCCCGCCGGCCATCGTGTGCACGATGTCACAGACCCCGGCGAGCACCTTGTCCATCGGCAACCGGTCGCCGATCAACCCGGTAGAGCAGACTGCGACCTCGATGGCCCCGGTCTCGGTCCCCCAGTCCGACAACGCGGCCGCCACCGCCTCCGCCGTGGCGTGGGTGTCCTGGAAGCCGCCAGGTCCGGTGCAGGCGTTGGCGCCGCCGGAGTTGAGGATCACCGCGCGCAGCTGTCCGGTGGTCAGCACCTGTTGGGTCCATAGCACCGGCGCGGCTTTGACCTTGTTGCGGGTGAACACTCCGGCGGCTGCGTAGTCGGGTCCTTCGTTGAAGACCAGTGCCAGGTCCCGAGCTCCCGATGCCTTGATCCCGGCGGCGATGCCGGCGGCCCGGAACCCGGCCGGGGCGGTGACGCCCTGCTCGCGCAGCAACCGCGCTTCGTCGGCGGGAGTCACGGCGCGACCCCGACCACCGAAAGGCCTTCTGTCTCCGGCCATCCCAGCGCCAGGTTCATCGATTGCACCGCGGCGCCAGCGGTGCCTTTGACCAGGTTGTCGATCGCGGCGATCGCCACGAACGTCTCGGCGGCCTCGTCCACCGCGATGGCGATGTGCGCCGCGTTGCTGCCGATCACCGCGTCGGTGCGGGGCAGCTGTCCTTCGGGCATCAGGCAAATGAAAGGCTCTGCGTGGTAAGCCTTTTCGTAGGCAGCTCGCAGCTCTGACAGCGGTGATCGGGTGCGCGCGGTGCAGGTGGCCAGGATGCCACGCGACGTCGGGATGAGCACCGGAGTGAACGACACCGCGACGCCGCGGTCGGTGACGGCCCCCAGCCCTTGCGCGATCTCGGGGGTGTGCCGGTGGGCGCCTGCGATGTTGTAGGCCCGCACCGATCCGATGACCTCTGAGCCGAGCAAGCCGGTCTTGGCCGCGCGACCGGCTCCAGAGGTGCCGCTGACGGCGGCCACCGTGACGGCGGGCTCGATCAGGTCCGCGGCCACCGCGGGCGACAACGCCAGTAATGTCGCGGTCGGATAGCAACCCGAGACCGCGATGCGGCGCGCACTGCGCAGCCGCTCTCGCCCGCCGGGAAGCTCCGGCAGCCCGTACGGCCAGCTGCCAGCGTGCGGGGATCCGTAGAACCGCTCCCAGGCGGCGGCGTCGGTGAGCCGGAAGTCGGCGCCGCAGTCGATGATCAAGGTTTCGGGGCTGAGATGTTCGGCCAGCGAGGCCGAATCCCCGTGCGGCAAGGCCAGAAACACCACGTCATGGCCGGCGAGCACGGCAAGCTCGGTGGGCTCTAGTGTTCGCTGGGCCAGCGGCGTTAAGTGCGGATGCTGCTCACCCAGCGTGCTGCCGGCACTGGCCGCGGCGGTCACCGAACCGATCGTGAGCCGGCCTTTGGTGTAGGCCGGATGCCCGAGCAGTAGCCGTAGGATTTCGCCGCCGGCGTAGCCGCTGGCACCGGCAACCGCCACCTTCAATATGTCGGCCATTTTGACGATTCTGCATGGTTATGCAGCAGTTTGCAAATCCATGCTATCGTCAGGGGGCTACTGCCTTAGCCAGCGACCCAAGGCCCAAGCTCGCCTGGAGAGCCAGCCCGAGGTCGGACGAGGCATCTTCCACAGATACCACCAGCGCGTCACCGGTCTGGGCCAGTTCAGCGGTGGCACCCCCGAGACCCGCCGCTATGGTCTCACCGGTCTGAATCAACCCCGGGAAGGTACCGTCACGACGGCATTACCGGTCTGGACCAGCGCAGCGCCGACACCCTGCGAGAGGGCACCACCGGTCTGCACAACGAGCCCACTCAACCCAGCACTGAGGGCCGCTCCCAGCTCACCACCGAGGCTGGCCGAAAGCCCACCACTCAGACCCCCCGACAGCGCCCCACTAATCTCGGCGCCCAGCCCAGAAATCCCAGCACCCAAGTCCGCCGTCAGGGAACCACCACCGTGGAGCAGCGCGGCACTGTTAGCAATCTCGGCATTGAGCTATGCAGCCGCACCGCCACTCAACACATTGACGAACTCGTTGTGAAACGCCGCCACTTCGGCGTTGAGGGCCTGATACTCCTCGCCGAAGGTGCCGTACAGCGCCGCGATGGCGGTCGATACTACTACCTGGGCCGCAGGCGCCAGGCTCGTTGTAGGGGCGACTATCGCCTCAGTGGCCTCGTCCAGCCCCGCCCGAATAGCCGTCAGATCTTGGGCTGCCGACGCCATCAGGTCCGGCACCGCGATCACAAAAGACATGTTCATCTCCCCACCACAAATGAACGGCGCATGCGCGTCGATAACCCCCGCGTCGATGACCCCGAATCATCGAGACAAAGTGAGCGTATTAGCGCGCCACACACGCGCACCGGAAAATGGCTGTTTTCATCAGGATTCGATCTCCTGCGAAGCGTCCAGTGACCGAGCGACTCGCCCCGCGGCCAAGAGATCAGCTCCATTCAAAGGCGAAGCTCAGCGGCTAAAAGAGCGGCTTAAGATCCTTTCGATGGCAGATTACCTGCGGCAGAGGAATTTTCGCTTCGGACCTCAGCTGCGGTTAGTCGTCCTCGTTCGTGTGTCGCGCGGCTTGCGCAGCAGACAGCCGTCCCGGGCACCGCGCTGAATAAAAGAGTCGTCCGCGTTGGGCGTGTGTCCAACACGCAGCTGCCCTGTGGCAGCCAGCAAACGAAGGGGGCATCCAGTAACCGAAAGAGTCAGCACAACAAGCCCTTTTCATCGACCGCCCGCACGGGCGGCTACCTAAACCTGAATCCACCTTTGACCCGGGAGGATCGGAGTTGCTAAAGCTTCGACCAGTCCCGAGTGAAGGGCATCTCGCAAGTGAAATTGTTGCATCCCGCGGCGAAAACCGATGCCACCTTCGATGACCCGAATCTTGTTGTGTAGCATGCTGGGCTGATGCCGGCGATGCGGCCGGTTGAGTTAGCTGGGCTGGAAGAGCTTGCCGCCCAATGTGTTCGGGTGACCACTGCGGTGGGCCTAACGCCCCTTCCGCGCTGGAGTCGTTCCTGCGGGCGTTCAATTACGGTAACGTGCGCCAGCTTTCCGCTGTGCACCGGCGGGTGCTGGGCGAGCTGGCCGCGCGCACACCGTTGCTGCCAAGCATCACCGTGGCTCCGCGCCCGGGCGTGTGGGTGAGCCCGCGCCGCACCGCCGGCTCGGGTCGCTCGTTGGTGGGCCGCACCGTGCAGCTAGCGAACAACGTGCCGAGCACGACCCGCATCTCGTATTCGGCGAACGCCGCGCCCAGGCAGCGCCGGACGCCACCGCCGAAGGGAATCCAGGTATAGGTGCTGGCTCGCTGTTCAAGGAAACGCTCCGGCCTGAATCGCTCCGGGTCGGGGTAGATCTCGGGCCGCCGGTGCATTAGATAGATCGACGGCACCACCGTCACCCCGGCGGGCAAGCGGACGCCGCCAATCTCCATCGGCGCTGTGAGCCGCCGGCCAACCAGTGAGAGCACCGGGCGCAGCCGGAGGACCTCCTTGACCATGGCATCCCTGAATTGATGTTCGCCCGCGTGGATTTCCTCGGTGAGCCGCGCCTGCACATCGGGATGACGGGCGAGCCGCTCCACGGCCCATGCGAGCGCGGTCGCCGTTGTCTCGTGCCCGGCCAACAGCAAGGTCATCAGCTCGTCACGGATCTCGACATCGCTCATCGGCCGGCCGTCATCATGCTGGGCCTGCAGCAGCGTGGAGAGCACATCGCCACGCTCGTCCAGGTCGTCGGCCCGGCGTCGTTCGTCGATCTCGGCGTAGAGCAAGCGGTCGACGCCGCGAAGCAACCGGCGTGTGAGCGCGTCCCTGATGCGTCGAGGGCCCACTGCCAACAAGAACGACACCTGGACCGGGAAACTGGTTGCCATGGTCAGCATCCGCACCAATTCCGCCCGCAGCTGGTCAAGACGCTTGCCCTCGGAAAGCCCGAACACTGCGCGCAGGATGACCTCCAGCGTCAACGCCTGCATTCGCGGATGCAGGCGCACCGGCTTCCCGCGCGGCCACTGGGCGATCTCAGCTTGCGCGACCGCGGTCATCGTGTCGGCGTAGGAGGCCAACTGGTTGCCGCGGAACGGCGGCATGAGAAGTCGGCGCTGCTCGCGGTGCGCGTCATCGTCAAGCAGCAGCACCGAGTTTGCACCCACCACCGGCAACAGGATGCGATTTCCCTCCCCGGCGTGCAGCACCTCGGGCGGCCCAGTGAAGACTTCTTTCACCGCGTCCGGATGGGAGATCATCACCCAGGGGCGCTCACCGGCCAGCCTCAACGTGAACGTATCACCGTAGCGAGCCGCGCAACGGTCCATGAACTCCCAAGGGCGGGCGAGCCACGCGGCGGTCTGAACGGCGGGCGGGAGTCGGGGACCAGGCGGCAGAACATCGACGGTCATCGGTTACCTCCAACCGGATACGCAATGACTGTAGCCGTCCATAACAGCGGATCGATCCCATCATGCCGGTGGGAGGACAATCAGGCCGGCCAGATGAGCTCGGTGGGGAACCCGCGCTTCGAAAACCCATCAAGGCCCCGAGGAACTCAGCCTGCAGGTCCTCACGTCTCAGGTGGTCGTCACGTAGGGCTTGGCTGGACGCAGGGAGAGCAACTGGTCATCCTTATGACTATGTCTGAAGTTAGCTCACTCGCCGAGACGAAGGCGCATCTGTCGGAGTTGGTGGCCCGTGTCTGCGGGCAGCATGAGCGAATCACGGTAACGGTGCACGGACGCCCTGCAGCGGTCCTTCTTGCCGTCGACGATCTGGAGTCACTCGAGGAAACTATTGCAGTTCTGTCCGACGCGACGGCGCTCCGTGCCCTTGGCGAGGCCGATGCTGAGCTCGCGCGCAGGGAAGGTGAGAACCAGGACAGCCTTACCGCAGCGATGCAAGCACGCCGAGCCAGGACGTGACCGACCGGCGATGCGAGCTGATAATCGCTCCGACCGCGAGAAAACAACTGGCCGAACAACTTCCCGAATCGGTGGCGTTCGCTGCCTATGAGTTCATCATCGGTCCACTGCTCGACAATCCGCACCGCATGAGCAAGCAGCTCCGCCTGCCGTTACACGATCGGCATAGCGCACGCCGCGGCACCTACCGCGTCATCTACAGAATCGACGACGAGCATCAGCAAGTCATCGTCGTCGGCGTGTTCAGCCGCGCGGACGCATACCGTGCCCGATGACAGCAGCGTCCGCGCCACGATCCGCGTGCGAGCCGGCGGTTTGCAACTCGCTGTCTCGGCTGCAAAACGGCGTCGACAAGGCGACCACCACGCCATTTTCAACCCGGAACGGGCATCCGACCAGGGACACTTTGGCTAGAAACGAGACGAGACCGGATTTCGGCGCATGGGTCTTGCCTGAGGTGCCGCTTGCCGAACTCGCTCCAAAGCAGGCTGGCTAGGCACTCGCCGGGCAGACGGTGGTCGGGCGTTACCAGAAGGGCCGACGATTGCGCCGCCGGACGCGCCGGTGACGACGGACGCGCCGGTGATGGCGGACGTAGCGGCAGCACGAGTGACGACGGACGCGCCGGTTCCGATCAACGACTGCCCCAGCGGTGCCCTGGCGGGCGCATTCATCGCTTTCAGCAAAGTCTGCTCGGCGTTGGCGGTCTTGGCGCTCCGGTATGCACCCGCGTCAGCACTCAGCAAGTTGACGAACTACTCATGAAACACCTGCGCTTGGGCGCTGATTAGTTGATATTCCTGGCCGAAGGCCCCGAATAGCGCCGCCATCCCCCGATACTCGTCCTCGGCCGCAGCCACCACTGCTGTCGTGGAGCAGCGGCCGCGGTCGCCTCGCTCAGCGTTGAACGAATAGCCGCCACAACGCGCTGGGCAGCGAGCGCTTCGATCCGCGGCCCTCGGCGCCACCCGACGGCACCGACCCACTCGTCGGCGGTGGCATCCCGGTGACGACGGGCTTGGTCGTCTTCGGTTACGCGCGGGATCGCACCGATTGAAGGCCAGTGGTTTGCCAGCCTGCCCGCCGGATCATTTGTGCCAGAGGCGTTTTCGCGTCGGGACGCTCCAACGTCGAATTGTCGCGTGATTCAACAACGAATTCGCACAACGATTCGACGCTCGGCTATTACCGGCCCCGTTTCGGCGACGCGTCCCTCACCAACTACGAGTTCTGGTATGAAATCGCTGCCGCGAACTGGTCGGGCATGGTGTTCACCAGGAACGGAAGGAGCCCGCCGAATTCCGTGCCGCCGAGGGTGGTGGTGATTGGGCCAGTAATACCCAGAGCACTCAGGTCCACGGTAGCCGTAATCGGTTGCGGCGGAACGAGAAGCCCGTCGAGGGGCAAGTTGGCCGTGGCCGGTAGGGTGACATTGGCAGTGACGATTGACGGCAAGTTTATCACTGTCACGGTCACCGGCAGCGGCTCCTGTACCAGGACTTGGCCATTGAGAAAGCCGTTCAAGACATAGGCCGGCGTATCGCCGATTGCGTTCAACGCTCCCAAGGCGTTCCCGGCCTGCAGTGCGGTCGAAAACGCCGTCGCGCCCGTTGCGAGCCCGTTCAGTGCGGCGAACGGCGGACCCAGTACCGCAAAGCCTAGCTGCAACGGCAACCCGAAGAAGGCGTCGCCGCCCAGTGTGACGCCCGGAGTCGGAGACAAAGCCGCTACGGTCAACGCGAAGTCCGCCGTGACGCTTGAGTCCGTCAGTGTACTGATCCCGTTGGCGTTGTTCTGCGCCATCTGCGCAACGATAGAGCCGGCAGGGGTCAGGCTGACGAGACCCTGCGCCTGCTGTCCAGTGGCGGTCAGGATGGGCAGCAGGTCCCCCGCCGGGCCCAGCAGCCCGATAGGGCCTGCGATAGTGACCGTGGCGCCAAGGGTCAAGAAATCAAGACTGCCACTGATCCCCAACTGGCTGGTGTTGAATCCGCTAATGAAGAGATCTATGACGCCGTGTGCCCCGTCCTGCACCGCACCGTAGTAATCACCCGTCGATATCGCTGTACCAGCCAGCCCCATCTGGTACTCGAAGGTAGGCAGTGTGCCCTGGATGGCCGACCCGAACTGCTGTAGCGACGTGCCGACCGTCCCCCAGTAGCCGCTCGTGCCGTTGACGAACAACTGGCCCATAGCTGCCGGGTTGAAGGTGGAAGCGCCCTGGATGGCGAGTTGGACGTTCGCCGGCACGTTCGCGGGGAAGCCCTGCAGGTCGACCGCGACGCCATTCCAGAATATCCCCGCGTAATGGTTCTGGTTGGTGTAGATCTGGTTCAGGATCGGGAACGGGTGATCCATATAGGTAGAGCCCATGTAGTTCAGATTGATGACCGTGGTTTCGCCGAGGACTTGATACGGGTTGGGGTAGGGAGCAACCGCGCCGCTTGACGGTTGCCCAAACAGCCCCGGTAACAGGGATTGCAGCAGGGGTTGAAGTCCCTGGAGTGCAGGCACGTCCTGGAAGAGCCCGGTAGTAAGTGACTCAAGGTTGGACGGCGTAATTCCGTTGACCAGCTCATTGGACAGGAAGTTACCCAGGTCTAATCCGATGCCGTTGAGGGTCGGGCCCAAGGGTGCAAAAGGTCCAGAGGTGAGGGTTATGCCAGGGGTCAGGTCGCCGAGGTTTAAATTGAGGGGCCCGATCAAGCTGCTGAGGGTCGGCAAGCCGCCGAGAAGCGAGGTCGTGGACCCACCCCCAAGAACCGAGCTCAAGCCGCCGAGAATCGAGGTCGTGGCGGTCCCACTGCCCAGAAGCGAGCCCACGCCGCCGAGAAGGGAATTCGAGGTCGTGGACCCACCGCCGAGAAGCGAGGGCGTGCTCGCGGCGGCGTTGGCCGCGAAATTTGCGCCAGCCGTGGCGGGCGCATTCACCGCGTTCGACAGAGTCTGCTCCGCGTTGGCGACCTCGGTGCTGATATATGCGGCCGCACCACCGTTCAACAAGCTCACAAACTCGTTATGAAACGCCTCCGCCTGGGCGCTAAGTGCTTGATATTGCTGAGCATACGTGCCGAACATCGCCGCGATCCCGGTCGATACCTCGTCAGCGGCCGCAGCCACCACCCCGGTCGTGGAAGGCGCTGCCGCGGCGTTAGCCGCGCCCAGCACCGAGCCGATACTCGCCAGATCTCCGGCTGCCGCCGTCACAAACTCCGGCGCTGCGGTCACAAACGACATAACCATCTCCCCTCAGCTCAATCCCGCGTCCAGTGATCATAATCACGAATTGAACTTACTGTAACGAGGACTGCATGCGCTCGAAATCCTTCGTTTAATTCCATTTTCCAATTCGGCATGAGCCTAATAAGAGCTCGCATATACGGGTGCGTGAGATTCAAACGGGGTTATATGTCAACAACCTGACCGACGGTCACCTCGCTGGCCGCGACGGTGCCGCCGAGCCTGAGTTTCTAGTTGCGCAATACGGCGCCGACTGCCTTAGCGGCGCGTCGCACCGCGGCATCACGTGCCGCACTGGCGTCGTCTTCGGTCAGCGTGCGATCCGGCGCTCGGAAACGCAGGGCGAATGTCAGCGATTTGCGATCCTCACCGATCTGTGGCCCGGTGAAAACGTCGAACAA
>DATJBA010000189.1:0-11147 GCA_035515675.1 Mycobacterium sp. | reverse complement strand
CGGGCCGGCGCTTCGGGATTGCGGCGTTGTTGACCAGCACGTCGATGCCGCCGAGCACATCCCACGCGTGCAGCGCCAGCTCGCCGGCCGCCGACGCGTCGGCCAGGTCGGCTGCCCACATTGCCGAAGCCGGCGAGGTCCGCTGACAGTCGGCCAGCACCTCGGCCAGGCGATCGCGCCGACGGGCGATCAGCCCCACCACCGCCTGCCTCGCGGCCAATTGCCGGGCCAGGGCCGCCCCCAGCCCCGACGAGGCACCCGTGATGAGCACCCGCTTGCCGGCCGCGGCGTACGCCATGAGTCAAGGTTGCCGTGAACCGGCGACGGCGTACAGTGGTGGATGCTTGTTATACTAGCTAAGTATTAGCTGAGTATCGACGAAAGTCCGATAGGGGGCAAGACATGACTTTCACCGGCTCTAGGCATGAGGGAGACACCTGGGACCTGGCATCCGGCGTTGGGGCGACCGCGACGATGGTGGCGGCGGCCCGCGCAGTGGCGACCCGTGCCGACCGTCCGCTGATCGACGATCCTTACGCCGAGCCGCTGGTCAGGGCGGTTGGTGTGGACCTCCTCACCCGGCTGGCAACCGGCGAAGTGAACCCAAACGACTTAAACGATGTCGCCGACGTTCAGGACGGCGCGACCGGGTCCACCGGAGCCATGTCCCGCATGGCCGACAACATGGCGGTGCGCACCAAGTTCTTCGACGAGTTCTTCCTGGACGCGACGAAGGCGGGCATCAAGCAGGTTGTGATCTTGGCCTCGGGATTGGATTCCCGCGCGTACCGGTTACCGTGGCCCGCCGGCACGGTGGTCTACGAGGTCGACCAGCCGCGGGTCGTCGAATTCAAATCCCGCACGCTCGCCGAGTTGGGCGCCATACCCGCCGCCTATCGGCGGGTGGTGGCCATCGATCTGCGTGACGACTGGGCTGCCGCGCTGCGCGCCGCCGGATTCGACCCGGCGCAGCCGACCGCGTGGAGCGCCGAAGGCCTGCTCGGCTACCTGCCGCCGGAGGCGCAGGACCGCTTGCTGGACACCGTTACCGCGCTCAGCGCGCCGGGCAGCCGGTTCGCCACCGAAAGCGCGCGCAATCCCGAGCACGGCGACGAGGAGAGAATGAAGCAACGCATGCAAAGCATCTCCGAGCGGTGGCGTGCTCACGGCTTCGATCTCGACATGGCCGGGCTCGTGTACTTCGGCGACCGCAACGAAGCGGCACCCTACCTGTCCGGCCATGGTTGGCAGCTGTCCAGCATCAGTGTCCGGGACCTCTTCGCCGCCAACGGACTTCCGCCCATTGAGGACGACGACGTCCGGATGGCCGACTTGCTCTATGTCAGCGGCACCCTCAACAAGAACGCCGGATAGGGGCTATCTTCGATGACTGCCGAGACGGGACGAACTGACGGCGACAGCTGGGGTCCGGGATCCAGCGTGGGAGCGACGGCGACCATGGTAGCGGTATCCCGCGCGCTGGCATCGCAAGGGCCCGATGCGTTGCTCAAAGACCCACTGGCTGACCCGCTGGTGCGAGCGGTCGGCCTGGAGCCGTTCATCCGAGTGATCGACGGAGAGATCACGGTCGAGGATGATCCGCTGCTGAGCCGTGAGGTGTTGAACGAGCAGATTGCGGTGCGCACCAGGTTTTTCGATGACTTCTTCACGGGGTCTGCCGGGGCCACCGACGCGGGCATCCGTCAGGCGGTGATCTTGGCCTCCGGCCTGGACACCAGGGCGTACCGGCTGGACTGGCCTCAGGGCATGGTGGTCTATGAGCTCGACCAGCCACAGGTGATCGACTTCAAGACGCGCACGCTGGCCGAGCTGGGCGCCTCTCCCACCGCCGACCGGCGACCGATCGGCATCGATCTGCGTGATGACTGGCCGACCGCGTTGCGACAGGACGGTTTTGACGTGAATCAACCGACCGCGTGGATTGCCGAGGGCTTGTTGCTTTATCTGCCGCCCGAAGCTCAGGATCGACTGTTCGATAGCATCGCCGCGCTCAGCACCCCTGGCAGCCGAGTTGCCACCGAACATTTCCCGGACCCCCAAGGCTTCTCCACCGAACGCGCACAACGGTTCGCCGAGCGCTGGCGTCGCCTTGGACTCGACGTCAATATCTCTGACTTGGTCTACCACGGCGAGCGCAGTACCGTCATCGAGTACCTGACCACCCATGGCTGGGATGTGACTGCCCGGACCGCCAGGGAGATGTACGCGCACAATGGGTTCGAGTTTCCCGAAAACGAGATGACGGCCGCCTTCGGCGACATGAGTTACGTGGCGGCCACCCTTAGATAGGGCCTTAGATAGGGTGGCGTGGTGCCACGCGCTCATGACGATAACTGGGATCTGGCGTCCAGCGTGGGCGCGACCGCAACCATGGTCGCGGTTGGCTGGTATCGGCGCCCAACCCACCACCACGCGGCGCACCATCGCCATCGATCTGCGCGCGGAGTGGCCGGCCGCGCTGCAATCGGCCGGACTGGACACGACGGCACCGACCGCGTGGTTGGCCGAAGGTCTGCTGATCTACCTGCCGCCGGAGGCCCAAGACCGGTTGTTCGACGACATCACCGCGCTCAGCGTGCCCGGGAGCACGATCGCCACCGAATTCGTGTCCGGCATAGTGGATTTCGACGCCGACCGGGTACGGGAGATGTCCGGTCCGTTCCGCGACCACGGCGTGGACATCGACATGGCGTCGCTGGTGTATGCCGGCGAACGCAACCACGTCGTCGACTATCTGACGACCAAGGGCTGGGGCGTCGAGGGCGTGACCCGGACGGAACTGTTCGAGCGCCAGGGCATGGACGTCCCCGCACCCGGAGACGATGACCCGCTCGGTGAAATCATTTTCATCAGCGGCAGGCTTACCGGCTAGGCGGTTAGAGCCGCGACTTCCCCAGCCACAGCACGCTGGCACCACTGAACGTCTGCTCGACGTTTTCCAGGATCCCGGCAATCGAGCGGCCAACCAGCACGCCCAGCGCAGCCGGCAGCGACGCGGCGGCCGGTTGCGACGAGGCTCGGGGTCGCACCATGTCCAGCAGAGAGGAACCCGGGTAGCTGACGATGCGGACTTCGGTGTCCCCGTCCAGGCCGGCCAGGACTTTGGCTCGGCGCACCGCGGTTGCAAACCCGCCGAGTTCGTCGACTAGGCCACGCGCCAGCGCATCGGCGCCGGTCCAGACCCGCCCTCGGGCAACGAGATCCACGGCTTCGGTGCTCAAGTTGCGGCATTGAGCGACCCGTTCCACGAAGTCGGCGTAGAACAAGTCCGCCTCGGCCTCTCGATGGGCCTGCTGCTCGGGCGTGAACGGCGCGTCGATCGACCAGGCGTCGGCATTGGCGTTGGTGCGCACGGTATCCGACCCAACTCCCAGCCGGCCCTTCAGATCGCGAACCACCAGCTTTCCGGTGATCACACCGATTGAACCGGTGATGGTACCCGGATTGGCCACGATCGCGTCGGCGCCCATCGAGACGTAGTAGCCGCCGGAGGCCGCCACCGACCCCATCGACACCACCACCGGCTTGCCACGTTCGCGCGCCCTTTTCACCTCGCGCCAGATGGTCTCCGACGCGGTGACCGAGCCCCCGGGACTGTCCACCCGCAGCACGATCGCGGATACCGAATCGTCGGCAGCGGCCTCCCGCAGTGCCGCCGCGATGGTGTCACCGCCGACGGTAGAGGTGCCGAGCGGCAGGAATTGCGGCCCGCCACGTCCGTTGACAATCGGGCCGTCGAGGGTGATAACGGCGAACGTCGGCTTGGACCGGCGGCCGGGAACCGACGGCACGGGTGGCGCCAGCCGTGACCGGGCCGCACCGGCGTAGCGCGTCAAGTAGAGCCGAGGCGGAGCCTTCTCGTCAACGTCTTCCGGTGAGATACCTTCCACACCAACCAGTTCCGCAATGCGGGCATAGGCTTCGTCGCGGAATCCGATCCGGTCGACCAGACCGGACGACACGGCGTCGTCGCGCAAGAGCGGGCCCCGGTCGGCCAACGCGTCGAGCGCACCGAGATCGATCTTGCGTGATTGGGCGACCGCCTGCCACACCTGGTCTTGCACGCTTTCCAGCATCCGGGTGACGGCCTCGCGGTGGGCGTCGGTGAAGCCATCCTCGGTGAAAAGGTTTGCCGCCGACTTGTATTCGCCACGGGCGACAAATTGGGCTTCGATCCCCGCCTTGTCGAGCGCGTCGCGCAGGAAGGTGGCGTTGCTCGCGAAGCCGATCAGCCCGACGCTTCCCGAGGGCTGCATCCAGACCTCACCGAACGCCGAAGCCAGGTAGTAGGACAGCGTGCCGGGATAGGTCTCGGCCCAGGCCAGTGACGGCTTGACGGCACTAAAAGCCGCGATGGCCTCCCGCAGCTCCTGAACCGCGGCCGGCGGCGACGCCGCAAGCTGCACGCGGGCAATCAGCCCGGCGACCCGGGGGTCCTCGGCGGCGCGGTGGATCGCGGCGACCGTGTCGCGCAGCGCCATCGGTCGGCCACCCCCGGTGATGATCGCCAGCGGGTCAAAGCCCGTCGTCTCCGGCGGCACCGAGCGCAGGCCGAATTCGAGCACGCAGCCGTTGGGTACGCCGTGGTGGCGGGCGGTATCGACCCGGCTGGCCAGGGCACGGACATCGGCCCCCAAATTTAAGAAGCCGGGAATCGTGGGCAGGAAGGCGAACATGGATGCCAAGCGTACCTGCCGCACGCCGTACGGTGGTCGGGTGAGGTTCTCGATCGCTATCCCCCAATTCGATTTCGACAGCTTCGACGCCCCCGGGCTGCGCTCCTTCCTTGGGCGCGCCGAGGAACTCGGGTTCGAGGGAGGCTGGGTGCTCGAGCAGGTCGTCGGAGAAGCACCACTGCTGGCGCCGTTGGAGCTGCTGGCGTATTGCGCGGCCTGCACCGACCGGCTGCGCCTGGGCGTCGCCGTCCTGGTGACGTCCTTGCATGATCCGCTTCAGTTGGCCTCGGGCGCGACCGCCGTCGACCGGCTCAGCCATGGGCGGCTGGACATTGGTGTCGGGTCCGGCGGAGGCTCTCGCAGCTTCGCCGCCTTCGGCGTGCAGAAGGACACCTACATCTCGTATTTCACCGAGGGTCTGCAACTGATGAAGGCGGCCTGGTCCGACGAACCCAGGGTGACGTTTCATGGCCGGTTCCGTGACCTCGATGACCTGCCCATCCAGCCCAAGCCGGTGCAGCGACCCCACCCGCCGATCTGGTTCGGTGGCATTGCCCCCAAGGCCCTGGCCAGGGCGGTGCGCCACGGTGACTCGTTTTTGGGCGCGGGCTCATCGACGACCGAAGCGTTTGCCGGAGCCGTCCGCGTGGTGCGCCGCGAACTTGACGAACAGCACAAGGACCGCGCGAACTTCAGCATCGGAAAACGCGTCTATGTGATGGTCGACGACGAGGCCGCGCGGGCCCGCGAGCGGGTGCTCGCCGGGCTGCGGCGCATCTACGGCAAAATGCCCGGCATCGATTCGGTGTCGGTATCGGGCACACCCGACGACGTCGCCCGAGGGCTTGCTGAGGTGATCGATGCCGGCGCCCAGATGCTGCTGCTCAATCCCGTCGGCGCCGACGTAACCGAGAACCGCGAGCAGATGGAACGCCTTGCCGCAGAGGTGATTCCGCAGCTGGGTTGATCACAGTTCGGTGGCCGAGCCGCCCGCGGCGGTGATCTTCTCGCGTGCGCTGCCGCTGAACTTGTGCGCGGACAGGTCGACCTTGACGGTCAGCTTGCCGTCGCCGAGCACCTTGACCAACGAGTTCCTGCGAACCGCACCCTTGGCCACCAGCTCGTCCACGCCGATGGCGCCGCCCTCGGGGAACAGCCGATTGATGTCACCGACGTTGACGATCTCGTATTCGGTGCGGAACCGGTTGCGGAATCCCTTGAGCTTGGGCAGCCGCATGTGGATCGGCATCTGCCCACCCTCGAAGGTCACCGGGATCTGCCTGCGAGCCTTGCTGCCCTTGGTACCCCGGCCTGCGGTCTTGCCCTTGGAGGCCTCACCCCGACCGACTCGGGTACGGGCGGTTTTCGACCCGCGTGCGGGCCGTAGGTCGTGCAGCTTGATCGTCATTTCGCATTGCCTCCTGCACCTGTGTCGGCCGGCTCCACCTCGACGAGGTGGCTCACCACCGCGATCAGGCCGCGGGTCGCTGCGTTGTCCTCGCGGATCACCGAATGGCGAATCCGTCGCAGGCCCAGGGTGCGCAGGCTCTCGCGCTGCTTCCAGCGCGCCCCGATCGTGCTGCGCACCTGGGTGATCTTCAGCTGACTCATGGCGATACGGTTCCCTCCCTGGCCGCGCTCGCGCTGGCCAGTGCGTCACTTTCCCGTCGCGCCTTCAGCATCCCGGCCGGGGCGACGTCCTCGATGGGCAGTCCGCGGCGAGCGGCCACCTCCTCGGGACGCTGCAGGAGCTTGAGTGCGGCGACGGTGGCGTGCACCACGTTGATCGCGTTGTCGCTGCCCAATGACTTGGCCAGGATGTCGCGCACCCCAGCGCATTCCAGCACCGCGCGTGCCGCACCACCGGCGATCACACCGGTACCCGGGCTAGCGGGGCGCAACAGCACCACGCCGGCGGCTGCCTCGCCCTGCACCGGGTGCGTGACGGTGCCGCCGATCAACGGGACCCGGAAGAAGCCTTTGCGCGCCTCTTCTACGCCCTTGGCGATCGCGGCCGGAACTTCCTTGGCCTTGCCGTAGCCGACACCGACCATGCCGTTGCCGTCACCCACGATGACCAGTGCGGTGAAGCTGAATCGCCGACCACCCTTGACCACCTTGGAGACGCGGTTGATGGCGACGACCCGTTCCAGGTAGTTGCTCTTCTCCCCGTCGCGGTCGCGGCTACGGCCGCTGTCGCGTCGGCCCCGGCTATCGCGGTCACCGCGGGTGTCACGGCTTTCTGGGGCGCCTTGCCCGCCGGCCGACTGCTCCGCCATTATGCGGTCCTTCCAATCATGTTCAAGATCCCGGTCATCAGAAATTCAATCCGTTCTCGCGTGCTGCATCGGCCAGCGCCGCGATCCGTCCGCCGTAGCTGTATCCGCCACGGTCGAACACCACGCTGTCGATGCCGGCGGCCTTGGCACGCTCGGCGATCAATTGGCCCACCCGCACGCTGCGGGCTTTCTTGTCCCCCTGCAGGCCGCGCACATCGGCCTCGATCGATGACGCGGCGGCCACCGTGGTGCCGTTGACGTCGTTGACCAGCTGCACATGAATGTGCCGCGCGGACCGGTGCACCACCAGCCGCGGGCGCTCCGGGGTGCCCGAGATCTTCTTACGCAGTCGTGCGTGCCTACGCAGCCGAGAGGCCCGCCGAGTTGCGGATACGCTCTGCCCCACCGGCTTTCGCGCGGCGGTGTCAGCTTGTGATTGTGCCATGACTACTTACCTGTCTTTCCGACTTTGCGGCGGACCTGCTCGCCCTCGTAGCGCACGCCCTTGCCCTTGTACGGGTCGGGACGGCGCAGACGGCGAATATTCGCCGAGATCTGGCCGACCTTCTGCTTGTCGATCCCAGAGACCGTGAACTTCGTCGGTGACTGGACCGTGAACGTGATGCCTTCGGGCGCCTCGATCACCACCGGATGGCTGTAGCCCAGCGCAAACTCGAGATCGGAGCCCTTGAGCTGCACCCGGTAGCCGACACCGAAGATCTCCATCTTGGTGGTGTAACCCTGCGTCACACCGGTGACCAGATTGGACACCAACGTGCGCGACAGCCCGTGGAGCGAGCGATTGCGCCGCTCGTCGTCGGGACGGGTGACCAAGATCGCACCGTCTTCGTTGCGCGCCACCGTGATCGGCTCGGCCACTGTCAAATTCAGGGTGCCCTTGGGTCCCTTCACCGAGACGTTCTGGCCATCGATCGTCACGTCGACTCCGGCGGGGACCGGAATCGGCTGCCTACCAATACGCGACATCTCTGTTTACGCTGCCTCTCCCACTACCACACGTACGCGACGACTTCGCCGCCCACGCCCTGTCTGGCTGCCTGACGGTCGGTCAGCAGGCCTGAGGAGGTCGAGATGATCGCCACGCCCAGGCCGCCGAGCACCCGCGGTAGGTTGGTGGATTTCGCGTACACCCGCAAGCCCGGCTTGGACACCCGGCGCAAACCGGCAATGCTGCGCTCCCGGCTGGGCCCGTACTTGAGCTGGATGACCAGCGACTTGCCCACCCGTGCGTCTTCGGTCCGGTAGTCGCTGATGTACCCCTCGTTCTTGAGGATCTCGGCGATGTTGGCCTTGAGCTTGGAGTGCGGCAAACTCACCTCGTCGTGATACGCCGAATTGGCGTTGCGCAGACGTGTCAAGAAGTCTGCGATGGGGTCCGTCATCGTCATGGTCTTCTAATCCTGTGGGCCTGTTACCAGCTGCTCTTCTGCACGCCGGGCAGCTCACCCGCGTGCGCCATCTCGCGCAGGCAGATCCTGCACAGTCCGAATTTGCGGTAGACCGCGCGCGGGCGGCCGCACTTGCTGCAGCGGGTGTAGGTGCGCACCGCGAACCTGGGTTTCCGCGCTGCCTTGTTGATCAGTGCCTTCTTAGCCATATACTCAGTTCTCCTTGAACGGAAAGCCCAGGGCCCGCAGCAGCACTCGTCCTTCGTCGTCGGTCGTCGCCGAGGTGACGACGTTGATGTCCATGCCGCGGACCCGGTCGATCTTGTCCACGTCGACCTCGTGGAATACCGACTGCTCGGCCAGCCCAAACGTGTAGTTGCCGGCACCATCGAACTGCTTGGGCGAAAGCCCGCGGAAGTCACGAATACGTGGCAGCGCGATCGACGTGAGACGGTCGAGGAACTCCCACATCCGGTCTCCGCGCAAGGTAACCCGGACGCCGATCGGCATGCCCTCACGCAATTTGAACTGCGCTATGGATTTCCGCGCCCTACGGACTTCAGGCCGTTGCCCGGTGATCAGCGCCAGGTCGTTGACCGCGCCATTGATCAGCTTGGCATCCCGGGCCGCTTCGCCGACTCCCATGTTGACGACGACCTTAGTCACGGTCGGGATCTGCATGACGTTGCCGTAGCCGAACTGCTTGAGCAGCGAATCCCGGATCTCGTTGCGGTAGCGCTCTTTAAGGCGCGGCTGCACCTTTTCTGCAGTAGCCATCAGATGTCCTTGCCGTTGCGCTTGGAGATGCGGACCCGCTTGCCGGTCTCCTCGTCTACCCGGTAGCCGATTCGGGTGGGCTTGCCGTCGGAGTCGACCACCATCACGTTGGAGACGTGGATCGGCGCTTCCTGGGTGACAATTCCACCCGAGCGGGCTCCGCGCTGGTTGGTCGAAATCGGGGTGTGCTTCTTGATCCGGTTGACGCCCTCGACCAGCACCCGGTTACGGTCCGGGTAAGCCTGCAGCACCTTGCCTTTGGCGCCCTTGTCCTTCCCCGCGATCACCAGGACGGTGTCGCCTTTGTGGACCTTCATCTACAACACCTCCGGGGCCAGCGAGATGATCTTCATGAACCGCTTCTCGCGCAGTTCGCGGCCGACCGGCCCGAAGATACGCGTCCCACGCGGGTCGTTGTCGGGCTTGATGATCACCGCGGCGTTCTCGTCGAACTTGATGTAACTGCCGTCGGGCCGCCTGCGCTCCTTGACGGTGCGAACCACGACGGCTTTGACAATGTCGCCGCGTTTGACGTTGCCGCCAGGAATGGCGTCCTTGACGGTGGCGACGATGACATCACCAATGCCGGCGTAGCGTCGCGACGAACCGCCGAGCACCCGGATGCACAAGATCTCCTTGGCTCCGGTGTTGTCGGCGACCTTCAGCCGCGATTCCTGCTGAATCACTCGATCTCCTGACCTGGTTCATGTGTACACGGCAGGAGAACTCACCTTGGTGAGCATTTCGGCGAGCCTCCAAAGAGCAAGGCCCACCAGAAACCTGACGTGCGCGGTCTTTGTCGCCGAAGGGCACGCGGGGCCGGTAACGCTTGCGCGTACCAGCCGAGGTCTGCCCAAGGCAACCCCTAGAGTCTAGGCGACGACCTGCTCAGAGCCAAATTTCCGCACCGATCTAGTCAGAACGGTGGTGGGTCGTCGTCGGCCTGGGGTGGGGCGGGTCCGACGTAGGTCGAGCACTCGGCGCGCTGGACCAGGCGAGCGTCGCGGTTGTGTCGGCGTTCGGTGGCGATGTGGTGGGCGCGGGTGCGCCGCCGTTTGGGCATCATGGCGGTGCGCTCGGCGCAGTAGTCGTGCGGGGGTCGGCTTCTGGTGCCGGGACGCCGCCGGTGGAGTGGCACACGCTGGGAAACAGCAGCGCGCTGCCCGGTGTGGTGACATAGGTGCGCCCCGCAGGCGAGGTCACAATCAGCGTCCCGTCGCCCAGCTGTTTTTCCTGCCAGCCCCAAAACGTCTTCACCAAATGGTGCTAGCGATTTGAGAAAGTACACTTCAGCCGCCGCTGCCGACCGCTTGCGCTGGTGGGTGTGCCCGCGATTCTTGTCGTCTGGGCTCACAAGGCCCGCATCTGCCTATCACTTGGTTGGCGCGTCGCTCTTCTCGGCAAGAAGCCGCGATCGCCAGTCGCTGAAAGCACCCGCCAGTTCCAACTCGCCAATGGACTCGAGGCGGCGGATGTGGTCGGTTAGGTAGTACACGTACAACGGGACGAAGTCATCGGTCAGCATTGCGAGCGCGTGTTCGGCAGATGGGGGGTTTGTTCGCCAGTCGAATGCGGCGCGGACGAGCGCGGTACCGGGCGCTCCGCTCAGCTCCGAATAGTGCTGAACTGCAGCCTCGTTGGTTCCCTCCCGGGCGGTCTCGGCAGTAAAGAGAAAACGGGCCGGGAACAATGCGAGCTTCGTTGTCCAGCGGATGCCGCCCTCGACGAATCGGTCAGGTTGACGTGCGCAGGCCACCACGTCATCGCCGAGCGCCTCGAGTGCAAATCGTGCGCCCGTGATGAGGAGCTCCGTGTGGTTGGGCGCCGTTAGGCCACTGCGTACATCATTTCCCTTAAGTAGTCGCCCATGCTCGAGCAGGCACAGGCGATCAAGCGGAGGAAACCGGCCACCAGTGGCGCGACCAGCGAAAGACTCTGCTGTGCCCCAGAATACGGATACCCGCCCGTGTAATGGCGATCCGATG
>DATJBA010000188.1:0-2235 GCA_035515675.1 Mycobacterium sp. | reverse complement strand
CAGCCCGGCGCCAACAACCGCCCACCCGACACCGCCACCGCGGTCTCGGCCAGCGACACCGTGGACAGCACGAACCGGCGCCCGATGGCCGCCGCGAGCGCGGCGATCGCTGTCATCGCGTCGGCGAACCCGCTGCCGGCTGCGTCGGGCATCACCGGATCGGCATCCACTGCACGCAGCCACACCGTGAACACCGACCGCACCGCCTCGGCCCGCTCGCCAAATCGGCGCAGCCAGCCACGAACTGTCTCCGCCGGCCGGGCTAGCTCGGCCGCGATCTGGCGAAACCCCACCCGGCGCACAGCCTTGGCCACCAACGCCGCCACGATTACCGCAGCCGCGTCGGCGCGGCGCAGCAGCGCCGTCAAGGGCAACAACACGTGCGTGACCCCACAACCAGTGCACCGCGACCGGCGAGGACACACCCGCACCGGCCCGTACGGGCCGCGCAGCTGTCGCGGCCTGCCCGCCCCCAGCCCGCCAACACCCCACTGCATGCAGGGCAGCTCAGCTCGCCCGCCGCCAACCTGCGCTCGACTCGATCGACATCTGCCTCTACCGTGACCACTGCGCCTCCAAGCGCACAGACGGCCCTCCCGCAAGACTCCGCCAGAGACATCGGGAGGGCCGTCGCCTACAACGACGTGATCACCATGTCGCCCCGACACCACGAGGACCAATCCACCTACGACCGGCTGACGAGCTGCTCAGCGTCAACGCCGGATCACTACCCCCTGGTGCTCAACCTGAATGCCTCCGAACAACCGTGGCCGCGGTGCCCAGGTACGATTCCAGTCTGGTGTCGGTTCGGCCGGCGTGGCTCAGGTCGCGGGTCTGTGTGCTGACAAAGTCGTTGTGCGCGTCGATCAGGTCCCCTGAGAGCCCGGCGGTGCGTTGACCGAGGCCGGCGGTCGACTCCGCCGCCGATTCAAGCGGCTCCCCCGCGGGGGGAACCGGCGCCGGCGAGGATCCGAACAGCCGGCGGGCACGATCGACCACGGCCTGGGCAACTGCTTGCTGGATGGACACCGTCAAGTATCACCTACCGACGACAGTGCGCAGGACGGAAAATCAACGGGCTACCGGGGGCTGCGCCCCTGCTTCGACCTCGACGCACCCTCAAAGCCGCCAAAGCAACCGCCCGCCGTGGCGCCAGAAGATGACCGTGCCGCCGTTCGGGCGTCCCGACCAGAACCACCACTCGCCCCACAGACGCTCCCAAAAACGGCGCCGGCAATCGTCGGGACGGAAATCTTGGGGATGGCCCATCAGAACACTACGACGGGATGTCACGACAGCGACCAGGGGGGTGACTGAGTGTTCTTTGTGTAATCGCTACCAGCAGCAATAGAGCGCAGTTTGACACCTACACAGCGGCAAGCCCGGCGGGGAGAAACCGGGCAGAGACCTCGCCAGGGCTCGTGCGCCCAGCAAGCCAGGGACACACAAGTTCATAAGCACGCAACCGGCCCGGCGGTGGGATGGGGGTCGCCGGCCGGTGCCATCAGCGGCGATGAGCAGCATGCGCGGGCCGCTGACGTTGGGTGCGGGGTGGTGACGTGACAGCCTGCGCCACCACCCCGACCCTGGCGGTGCCGTGGTGACACCACCGCCAAGTCTTCACGCCGCCACGAACCCGTCACATTCTTCGCACCGAGCGCACTGATCATCGTGGTAGTCGTCGCGATGGCCGCACTTGGGGCAATCGCCCGGCCCGGCCACCCATTCAGGCGGGCATGCCTCGCCGCAGACCGAGCAAACCGACACATGGTGGTCCAGGCTATGGCCGCAGACCGCGCAACGCTCCATCGTTCAATCCTTCCGCTCAGCACCGGCCGCCGCTGGGATGAGGGCGGCGGGCCGGTGCCTTGCGCCAGCGATGCGTGACAGCATGCGCTCCCGCTGGACGTTGGGTGAGGGACGGTGGGCGTTACCGGTTGGCGTGGTGAGACACCACACCGTCCCAACCCTGCCGGGTGCTCAGAAAGCGGACGACACCCAACACCCGGCAAGCTCATCTACTTGCCCTTGCCCTTGGCCTCAAGCGATACCGGTGAGCCACGATCAAGCCACAAGCCCTCGCCACCGACAGCAGCTTGATGCGCTATCCCGGCCCTCAACGGCCTATGTTTCCGGTCACGCGCGTCATCTCGATGGCCGCCGCGGCTTCACGCCGTTTCTCGATGGCGACCAGTTCCTCCAACAATTTGCGGATCTCGTGGAGTTCGCCGAACT
>DATJBA010000187.1:0-6528 GCA_035515675.1 Mycobacterium sp. | reverse complement strand
GGGTAGAAGTAGTTCGTCAGCTGTGACTGCAGTGCCCAGATCCTGTTGAGCAGCAATAGTTCTGCGGTGGTGTCGTAGCGGTGGTAGCCGACCACGATGCGCACGATCGCCCAGTTCTTCTGCTCGACGTGGCAGCCATCGTTCTTGTTGCCCGGCCGCGACCGGGTGAAGGTGATCCTGCGCTGCTCGCACCAGATCAACAGGTGATGATTGATGAACTCCGATCCGTTGTCGAAAGCGCATAGGTTCGACCGAACCTATGTCAGGTGACGCCTGATGTTCATAGGTCTGGTAGGCGTGTCGCATCGACGCTGTCGGCGAGGTAATGCAGGGTCGCTCCGCGGCGGATGCCGAACGCGGCAGCGACCAGGACCGGGTCCATGGTGGTGACCAGCTGCGCGAGCCGGGTTCCTCGCAGTGTCTGCACCGTGACCTCGGCGGGCGCGAGGATCATGGCGAGGTAGTCGAGGGAGACTTGCTTGCCGATAGTCTTACTCTTTTGGTTGACCAGCAGCCAGGGTCCGGTGTTGTGCGGGCGGTGGCGATGGCGCAGGCATCGCTGCAGCGCGGCGGTGGTGGCCGGATCGAGCGGGGTGGGATGTGGCCGATGGCCGAGCGCGGCGGTGGCGGCGGTGAGGTCGATGTCGTCGACGCGCAGCGATCGCAGCTCGGTGACCGAGGCGCCGTGCAGCAGTCCGAGCAGGCCGATGACGGGCTCATGGGGATGCAGGTCCGCGGCGTCGGCGGTCCATCGACGGAATAGCTCACGTTGGCGGGCGGGTTCGAGCACCTGACCGTGAAATCTGATGTTGGAGTTGGCTTTCAGACGGCGGGTGGGGTCGGCGAGGATGTGTCGGTGCTGCCGGGCGAACCGGAAGAAGCCCTGCAGGGCGTGCAGGTGGCGCGCCCGGTTGCTCGGGTTGGTGATGGAGGCGAGGAAGGCTTCGACGTCACCGGTGCCCACAAGGGTCCAGTCGGTGACACCAGGCCGGTGGATGGTCAGGTAGCGGGCCAGGTCGCGGACGGTGGCGAGGTTGATCTCGAGGGTGCGGTCGGAGCGAGGCTTGGTTCCCGCGCGTCGTGCCCGCTCCCGTGACTGCAGCTGATGGGTGTCGAATGCTGCTGCCAGGGAACGAAACCCGGCGGGAACCTCGGTGATGCGGCGGGCACGGCGGTCTGCTGCGGCCTGGGCTGTGGTGTCGAGGGCCAGCGCCAGCCCGGATTCGACGAAATAGGCCTCCAGCGCCCGCGCCAACTCGCCGACGGCGGGACCGGGGTTTCGGACCGCTTCCAAGACCGTGGTCGGGCTGGCGCCGGGGATCCGGGCGAGCCGGTGCAGCATGGAGACCGCGCGGGTCGCCGCCACACGCTCGGCAAGGAACCCACCGAACCCAGCCCACCACCGCGGTTCGGGATCCAGTTGGGTGGCAAGCTTTTCCGCACAGCGGTGCACCATCGACGGATCATTCTGGTAGCAGCGCGAGCACTGGCCACGCGCCTGATGCGGACGCTGCTGCCCGCACGTCGTGCAGGCCACGATACGGCGCGGGCGCGTCACAGCGGCGGCATGGATCGTCCTGGCCGCGCCTGGGCCGCCGCTCGGGTGGCCGCAGTTGGTTGCGGAGGTGCGGCGGCGACAGGATTGGTGTCGATGTCGAGCAGATCGTTGGGGGTGCATTCCAGCGCGGTGCACAACGCAGCAAGTGTCTCGAGCTTGACCTGGGCGGGTTGCTTGGTCAGCAGCGCCGACACCGACGCCGCCGACAGGTGCAGGCCGGCCTTCTCGGCCAGCAGACGACGTAGCTGAGCGCCGGTCCAGACCTCGCGTTGCGCGGCGGCCATCCGTAATCGCCAGGTCGCCTTCATCGCGGCTCCTCCTCACCGAGCACAGACAGGGTGGCCGACACGGCACGGCGGTAGGCGTCCTCGATAAAGGTGGCCGACGGGCGGACATACCCCATCGTGGTTCCGACCTGCCAGTGACCCAAAAGCTGTTGTATCGCAACAAGATCCATGCCACGCTCATAGTTGTGAGTGGCGCAAGCCCGCCGGATCGCGTGCGGACTGAACCGTTCGACCACCGACACGCGCTCCAGGTCAAGCAGGTGAGCCAATCGGTTGCGAACGCTGCCACGGTGCAGCCGGTCGCCGGACTGGTCTGCGAACAGCACCGTCCCGGCCACGAGCCGCGACCGCACGTCGGTCAGATACCACTTCAGGATCAGGTCCAGCCCATCCAGCATCGGCACCCACCGCGGCCGCGGCCCAGAACCCTTGGCGGCCTTGCCGTATCGCACGTGGATCTTGCCGAACGGCCCACGGTCGAAGTGCAGGTCGGCGACATCGAGCATCACCACCTCCTCGGTCCGCAACCCCGCGTGATACAGGGTGCGGAACAACGCATAGTCGCGGCCAGCCGCGGCGAACACCCGCGCGGTGGCGATCCGCTCCCGCAGGAACGCAAAGAACGCGTCCATCCGCTGCGGCGTCGGCGGCGGCGCGACCTCCGGGGAATCCCCGCCGACGTGGCGGGCGGCGTTGAACTCATCGACCGGGTCGACAAGCCGCACCCCGAACAGCGCCTCGATCTCACCGGCCTTGCGCGCCAACAGGAATGTAAAAAATCCCTTGAACACCGACACGTAGCCCCGCCGCGTCGATGTCGCCATCCCCACCTCCGCCAGCCCGCCCACGACCCTGTCGATGTCTTCACAGGTCACCTCCCACGCCGGTCGCCCGCACGCGGCCAAAAACCGCTCCAGGGTGGCAGTGCCGTTGTCAATGGTCAGCGCGCTGAACCCCCGCGCGGCCTGTGACGACTGGTAGTCCTCGATGCACCGCGCCTGGTACGCGGGCGGATCCAGTGGGGCGGCCACCGCAGTCGCCGATGCCGAGGCGACCAGGCGAAGACCCGCACCATCCACCGCACACCTCCGTCACACCTTGATTGTTTAGGCAGCAGCCAACTATTCAGGAGAAGACCTGAAGAATCAACAACCCGTCCGGTGTGTCGTTGCCGCAGGAAGCAGGCCCTATTCGTCAGCGGTAGGGGGTATCAAACCCAGCTCTGTCTACGCCCAGGATCGGAAACGGCATCACACGGGCGATGTCGTCGAGCGCGGCGAGCACCCATTTGCGGGCCTTGTTGCGCACGCTGCGGTTCTCCGTCCAGCCGGTGGCGATATCGGTGACGGTCAGAGTCCAAGCATGCTCACCGGCGGCATTGCCGCCGTCGTGGGCGACCAGGTCGATCTCGACGAACCCGGGCACCGCGTCGTCCCAGTCCGCCCAGGTCCGCACCGGGATCTGACTCTTGTGCAGCGAGCCTGGCTTGGTGCGCGAGCGGCCCTTCAGCTCGTGCTTCTTGCGTTCGCCGGCCAGGCGCCGGTCGATGGTGGCCGCCGACATGCCCGCCAGCAGCGCGGCAGTGTCGGCGTCGACGTCCAGCTCGCCGAACCGACGCAGGATCGCGACCAGCTCAGACAGCATCGGCGCCAACCGCTTGCCCGTCGGCATACCCAATGTCGCCCAGCAGAAGACCAGCGCCGCAACGACTTTCGGGCCGTACTTCGGCGGCCGCGGCGCCCGCGGCCGAACCACCCGCGGCCGCAACGCCGCGCGCAGCGCCTTGCGGGCGTGGTCGCGATGCCACCCCGTGGTCGCGCACAACTCGTCCAGAATCCTGGCCTTACCGACCTTGTTCGCCCGCTTGTAGCGGGTCGCGATCGTCTCCGTCACCGCCTTGCGCTCGGCCATCGTCAATCCCATCCTCAAGCGGTAACGCAGCCTTCGTACCCACGTTCGATCGACACGCCGGAGGCGGGCAATCTCAAATGAGTCAACGAATAGGGCTACGCGGGCATTTTTGGTGAGTCAACGCGGGGGGTAGACAGCGACCATATGCGGGGCAACGATGAAGCCATGCTTCTGGTGCTCAGGGTCGACGCCGCGCGCCGACACCTGATGACCTTCGAGGAAGCAAAGAGAGGGAGAGGAGCCCTTCGGTGCTTCAGCATGATGTCTTCGTCTTCGACAACGTCGTGCACATGTACGACTTGTCAGATGACAACTTGGTTGCTCCTACGTCGGCGGTTGACCGAGCGGGGCAGCTGTGGATCGGGGCGCAGCGTCGGGGTGAGCCGTTTCGACCACTGACCGACTATGTTGGCGCGGACGGGTATGCCCGACGCTGGACGGTTGAGGACCTGGGAAGTCTTTTGTTCGACGACGGTCTGACGGACATGGCGATGGCTCAGGCCGTGGTGCTCTACGACGTCTATAAGGACGGATTCGCGCCGGTCCAGGCGCAATATGAGTTCGCCCAGGCGTTTCCTGACCGCGTGATGTTTTGCGGGGGCGTGGACCCGATGTACCCGGGCAAAGCCGGTGCGCTTGCAGAGATGACCCGTCAGGTCAAGGAGATGGGAGCCCGGTCGTTTAAGTTCTACAGCGGGCACGTTGGCGAACAGTCGTGGCGATGTGACGACCGTGAACTCGCGTATCCGATCTGGGAACACGCTCTTGACCTTGGCATCGAGGTCGTGCAGTTCCACAAGGGCTTTCCAATCACGCGGGCGCCGTTGGACACCTTGACTCCGACCGATATCGAAAGGCCTGCACGGGATTTCCCAGATCTGACGTTCGCTATCCACCATCTGGCGCTGCCCTACTTCGAGGAGTGCGTCTACATCGCCGCACGCTATCCCAACGTTGTCCTCGTCCTGTCGGGAACGATGCACCTGCCGTTTATCGCCCCTTGGGAATTCAAGATGTACCTGGGTCGTCTGCTGCGTGACGTCGGTTCTGACCGGTTGCTGTGGGGTTCTGAGGCGCCGCTTCTGGGTAACCCGAGGCCGGCGATTGAGTGGTTCTGGGACATGGAGATCGATGAAGAACTGCAGGAGCGCTACGGCTTTCCGCAGATAACCGAGACCGACAAGCGCCGCATCCTTGGACTCAATCAGGCGCGCCTGTTCGGGGTTGATGTTCACGATAGGACCGCCTCCACGTCCACTGCGTCATGACTGTCGTTGACTTCCCAAGCGTCGAGGAGGCACTTGACGCGCAGGTCCGGCCGCTACTGCGTATTCACGGCGGAGGCATCGCCGTGGTGGGCGTCTCCGCGGCCGGAGACATCGAGCTGGAATTTGAAGGTGCGTGCCGGGCGTGTGCCCTCAAGACCGTGACGTATGCGATCGCGGTGCGACAGCGGCTCCGCGAGCTTCCCGGTGTACGGGACGTGACGGTTCGCGGCGTCAATCTCTCACGCGCCGCCCTGGACCGGGTCGCCGCCGCGTACTCGGCCCATCCGCTGATGATCGCAGGCCCGAGCCAAGCGATGGAGGATCCGTTGTGATAACTGCTGTCCGGCGGGTGTGGCAGGCAATGGATTCGAACGCCCCCGTTCTGGGTCCGATGATCTTCGAGTTCGCTACTCCAGTCGTGGCCGCGCTGGCACACGACAGCGGTGCACAGTTTCTGATCGTCGACATGGAACAGACCATCTTCGACTTCGCGACCGTGCAGGTTCTCGTGACCGCCTGCAACTACGAAGGGCTGGCGTCGATCGTCCGGCTGCCCTCGCTCGTGGACACGCGGCTCGTCGGCAAAGTACTCGACTTCGGCGCCACCGGCGTCATGGCCCCGATGATCGGCTCGCGGGCCGAGGCCGAGCGTCTCGTCGCGGCTACGCGCTACCCTCCGTGCGGTACACGCGGGATGGCCCACGGCGCGCCTGGTCCAGGCGCTGAGCGGGGGGAGCAACGAGAGTTACGCCCGGTCGTGATCGCACAGATCGAGTCCCGTGAAGGGCTGGCCCAGGTGGACGCCATCGCCGATGTCGACGGTATCGACGTTCTCTGGATTGGCCAGCGGGACCTGTCGCTAGCACTAGGCGTCCCCGGCCAGTTCGACAGCGCCCCATTTGTCGATGACGTTCGCCACATAGCCAGGGCCGCCAACGACGCCGGGAAGTCAGCGGGTTATCTCTTGGAGAGCCCAGAGCATGCGCAGAAGCTGACGGCGTTGGGATATCGCTGGTTTGGCTTCAGCGACACGGCGTTGTATAGCTCTGCGCTCGGTACCAGACTCCAGCAGGTACGCGACCTTCTCAACGGCGAGATGCGCCGATGATGCTTGACCTCGCCACTGCCCGGTCGATCGCCGACGGCACCCTACAACAAGGGCGCGATCGTGACGCGGCACCGCTGGCCGTCGCGGTGCTCGACGTCGGCGGGCACGTCAAGGTCGTGTTGCGCGAGGACGGCGCCGCGTATTTGCGCGTCGAGATCGCGATCGCCAAGGCATGGGGCGCGCTGGGCATGGGCCAGTCATCCCGACGTTTGGCCAATCGTGCCCAGCAGGGTCAACCGGAATTCTTTATGAGCCTGGTCGCGGTCGGTCGGGGTCGGGTGGCCCTCTCCGCAGGCGGAGTGCTCTGCGCCGACCGCGACGGCCAGGTGATTGGCGCGGTCGGCGTCTCGGGCGACGATGCATCCGATGTCGACGAAGCTTGCGCGGCAGCGGCGA
>DATJBA010000186.1:0-11521 GCA_035515675.1 Mycobacterium sp. | reverse complement strand
ACGACACTGACGGCAACGACTTCGCACAACCTCACCGGGCGGGTGCTGACCGGGGTAGCGCTAGAGGCGGCGGCACAGCGGCTCACACCCATCGCCCTGACCGTGCCCACAAACGTGACCATCGAATTCGACATCAGCTGGAATACCGACGGCCGCGCCGGCAGCGTCACGTGTCACGATGTCGTCGAGGCCCGCCAGTGTTGACTGCGACACAAATTGTCTTTGGGCATGTTCTTTTCCGCTGCTGCGGATGATCGCCGACTTGGCGACAGATCCGCATAACACAAGGTGATATGGACCAGGAGGTTGACTACAGATGATTGAAAGTCTGGCAAGCCAGCAACAATTCAGCCCCAGCCGTCAGCCAGCGAGTCGAGTTCTCGACACTGCGGTGGGGATACTTGTCGGGTGGCGGCGGTGCAGCACTCGTGCCGCCTTCCGAGAGCTGATCAGTGCCAGCGAGCGGCACGAAATACCGATCTTTACCCTGGCTGCGGCCCTGGTGACCCTGGCCAGCAGGGGCGCCAATACCCATCCTGCTGATACCGCTGCTCGGGAAGCCGCTGAAAAGGAATGGGGCATAAATTACTTGCTGTAACCATGGAGCAGACCGCTCGGCCCAGGACATGCCTCGGCGAGCATTCTCACAGTTGTCGAGGATCGACTTCGGCGAATGAGTTGATCCAGTGGTGCGGGGGCCGTGCGGAATTCGGCTCACCGGGACGGGCCACACCGAGCACCGCCCAACCCGCGGATACCGCAGCGTCGAGTTCGTCGGGATGGTCGGACAGGAAGAGGATCTTCTCCGGGGGCAAGCCAATCACCTCGGCAATTTTGTTGTAGGAGGCGCCTTCGCGTTTGGCCCCGGCAGTGGTCAGATCAAACCAGCCGCTGATCAAGGACGCCAGCTCGCCGCCGCGGGCGTACGCGAACCAATCCTGTTGATTGCGAACCGAACCCGACGAGAACACGTACAGCGCAATACCGGTATCGTGCCACGCCACCAGTGCCGGCCGTACGTCCCTGAAGAACTCCCCGTGCAAGGCACCACTGCGGAAACCCTCCGCACAGATGAGGCCTTGAGCGGTCTTGAGCGGTTCGGCCTTAACATCGGAATTCAGCCATCCGCACAGGATTTCGGCTACCTCGGTCACGTCGGCGTCGGGTCGCTGGGCCAGTTCCCGGGTTTCGGTGATCACCGTATCAGCTGCGCCGCTGCGGTTGTCGGCCAACCACTGGGCAAGATGCTGCCGGGTGTAGCCATACAGACCGTCGCGCACCGCACTGGTGGGACTGGTGGTGCCCTCGATGTCGACGACGATTGCGGCGATCACGCCGCGATCAGCTGCTCGAGCGTTGGGAAACGTTCGCCGATCGGGTCGCCGGTGAAGTCGCCGATCCAGCCGTCCTGTTCCTCGAAGAAGCGGACCGCCACGAAATCGGGGCGCACGCCCATGTCAAACCAATGCCGAGTGCCCGCCGGCACCGACAACAGGTCACCGCCTTCGCACACCACCGCAACGACTTCCGGTTCCAAGTGCAGGTAAAAGCAGCCTCGGCCGACGACGAAGAAGCGCACTTCGTCCTCGGCGTGCCGGTGCTCGGACAGAAACTTCTCGCGGGCCGCCTTAGCCGTGTCCAGCCACCGCGGGTCATTATCGTCGGGCTGCAACCGCGCCACGTCGATGTGCTTGTAGCGGCCGTCGGCATTGAGTTCGGCGACCTGGTCGTGGTAGTTGGCCAGTATCTCGGTGATCGGTGTCGCCGCGTCGAGACCGGGCATAGTGGGCCAGCGGTCGAACACGACGCCGCGCTTGGCGAGTTCGACGCCGATCACATGCGCATTGTCGGTGCGCAGCCGTAGGTCGGCAGCATCGCCGTCGGCCATGACCTGCACCAGCGTCATTTCGGTTTCGCACCTTCGGTGTGGAATTCGATCTCACGGCGACCGGTCAGCGTCGCCAGCTCGCACATCGCCTCCAGGCACTCCGCGCGGTCGCGGGCCTGCGCGAGGTCGGCGCCCCAGGCGGTGACACCGTGGCCGGCGATGAATAGCACCGGTGCTGCGTCCGGGCGGTTGGTCAGATGACGCTCGATGTCGGCGCCGATACGCGCGACGTCGGAGTGATTGACAAAGACCGGAATGTCAATGGTCTGGGTGGTCCCCAGGCCCTTGATGAGCTCATAACCGCTGAACCGCAGCACATCCGGCGCGTCGATCGACCGGACGGTCGCATGTGGCGGATGTATGTGCACCACGGCGTCGGCGCGGGTGGCCCGGTAGATGGCGGTGTGGATGGTGGTTTCTGCCGACGGACGGCGGGTTCCCGACACCGGCCGGGAGTCAGCGATGCTCACCGTCACCACGTCGTCTGCGGTGAGCTCGCCCTTGGACAGGCCGCTACCGGTGATCACCGCGGTGGTGCCGGTGCGCACCGAGATATTGCCGGCCGTGCCCGGCATCCACCCGCGCGCATACAGACTGCGGGCGATATCGGCAACTTGTTGCCCGACAAGGGTGTTCGACGAAGGGGGCGCATATGGACCGGAGTCGGCATCACTAAACCGCCGTCCTGCGTCAGCGGACCCGACCACGCCATTCTCGGTAACTATCGCGGTGACCAGTTCCAGCGGGGTGACGTCGAAGGCTGGGTTGAAGACAGCGGTGCCCTCGGGAGCGGTGGCGACGCCACCGACATGAGTGATCTCGGCCGCGGCCCGCTCCTCCACGACGATCTCGCGTCCAGTCTGCGTGGCCAGATCGCGCGTCGACTCAGGGGCGACCACGATGAACGGAATGCTGTGCCGGCTCGCCGCCAGTGCCAGTCCGTAGGTGCCGATCTTGTTGGCGACCGAACCGTCGGCGGTGATGCGGTCGGCGCCGACAATCACGCAGTCCACCTGCCCGGTGGCCATCGCCCACGCCGCGGCCGAATCGATCGTCAGCCGGTGCGGAATGCCGGCCTCGGCCAGCTCCCATGCGGTCAGCCGGGCTCCCTGTAGCAGCGGGCGGGTCTCGTCGACCAAGGCGTTTTCGATCCGCCCGCGTGAATGCAGCACCCGCAGCGCGCCGATCGCGGTACCGAATGCGGTGGTGGCCAGTCGCCCGGTGTTGCAGTGGGTGAGGATGCGCAGCGGCCGATCGGGGCACAGCCGCTGGATCAGATCCGCCGCATGGGTAGCGGCGGCCCGGTTGACCTGGGCATCCTCGGCCAACATCTGCAGAGCCCCGTCCAGCACGCCCTGCGGACCTTGGGGCAGCCTGGCCAGCGCCCGCTGTACACCCCAGGCCAGATTCACTGCGGTGGGACGGGCTGAGGCGATCCGCGCGGCCTCCAACTCGACTTTTTCGATATCGCCCGGGTGCGCCAATGCCGCCAATACAACCCCGAACGCGCCGGATACCCCAATCGCGGGTGCCCCCCGAATCGCCAGGGTTTTGATCGCATCGATAACCTCATCGACCGTGGTGATCCGCAGCCGGCGCAGCTCGTGAGGCAGCGCGCGTTGATCGATGACGACCAATGCGCCATCGATCCAAGCGATCGAACTCTCCGCGCACCGCTCTGATCGCAACTCAACTGCCACCACAAGGCATTATGTAACCCCGAACCCTGATACGCGACCAGATTTTGGGTCGGCCAGACCGGATAGCGACTAGCACCTTCCCGGGCGCGGTCAGAATCACCGACGATTTCCATCCGAGGAGCTCCCGCAGGCGGCCTTCAGATGCTCTCTTCAAGGTGCGTTTACCTCGATCGGCACTCCGTGACGTGACGGCCAAGTCACCGGACGGACGGTGTCATGAGCGATCCTCACGCGCCGCGAATCCCGGCGGCGTAGGCCAAGCCAGTCTCAATCGTGGGGTCGGCTTCCACCGTGGAGCACGCCGCGGCAACGAAAACCATTCGTAAAACAAGCTAATCCGATGAATCTAGGAGACTCGCTGTTGCCTTATGTGCAGAATTTGCGGCCCTCTCGACGGCGGTCGCCGAGGCCGTTTATCACGCGGCCGTCGACGATGGGGCAGCCACCAAGACGCACGACAATGTCCACCAGCTGTCCTCGGTACCATGTGGCGGCCCGTGTACGGCTGAACGGAAACTCCGTCCAGGCTGGAGAAGTCCACCCGCGTTTCGCCGACAGCCTGCTGGCGGTTCAAGCCCTAGCCGGGTCGAGGGGCTTCGTCGTCGTCGAAGAGGCGTTCGGGGTGGTGGTAGTCGTTGGTGCGTGCGCCGCGGTCTAGCGGCGGCGGTGGGGTCCATTCGGTGCGCCCGTTGGGCAGTTTCCTTGTCGTCCAGCCTTGTTCGGCGAGTTTGTGGTTGGGCGGGCAGGCGAAGGTGAGATTGTCGGCGTCGGTTGCGCCGCCGGCGGCCCACTCCTTTACGTGGTGGACTTCCGACCAGTAGCCGAACACGTCGCAGCCCGGGTGCGTGCAGCCGCGATCCTTGGCATACAGGACGATGCGTTGATCCGGTGAGGCCACTCGCCGAGTCCGGCCCAGATATAGGGGGCGGTTTGAGTGTTTGTCGAAGATGGCCAGATAGTGGTAGGCGTGGCTGGCCATGCGGATCAGGTCACCCATCGGCAGCAGTGTTCCGCCGCCGGTCACCGCTTGGCCGGTGCCCGCAGTCAGCTCCTGTAGCGTGGTCGACACGATGACGCTTACCGGCAATCCGTTGTGCACGCCGAGTTTAGGATCGCCCAGCTGGCCGCGAACCAGGGCGTTAAGCGCGTCGTGCTGGCGCTGGGCGTGGCTGCGCAGGTCTCGGCTCGCCGATTCCTGGCTGGGTTCGCCGTTTATGCACGGGGTTTGATCGTCGGGGTTGCACATGCCGGGTGCGGCGAATCGCGCCAGCCACGCATCGAGGTTGGCCCGCAGTTCCGGGGAGGCCACCAGCCTTCCCATGCTCATCCCGTCGGGCCGCTGGCCGCACCAGGTGAAGCCGCGCTGACGCGCGCGGTCGGCGTCGGAGAATTTCCCGTCGGGGTTGAGCCGCAGCGCGCAGCGGTCCGCGACTTTTTCTAGCTGATCGGGTCGCAAGTGCGTTGCTTGGCGGGCCAGGAAACGTTCGGCCTTTTCCACGGTATCGACGGGGAGGTCCTGCGGGAGGTCGCGGACGA
Source organism: Mycobacterium sp. (assembly GCA_035515675.1). Lineage (GTDB taxonomy): Bacteria > Actinomycetota > Actinomycetes > Mycobacteriales > Mycobacteriaceae > Mycobacterium. The sequence continues at coordinate 6,397 of DATJBA010000186.1, read as the reverse complement.
ATGTCTGAATCACCCGCAGGTGTGCACCATCGAGCATGCCCTCGCGCCACACCTGGGCGGTGGCCGGCAACTCCGGTGGCAGCTGCTGGCCGGTCAACGTCAGGCGCGGCGAAAGCTGTTTGGCGTCGCGAAGCCGACGGCACGCCTCAGCGCAGCTGATCCGCAGCCAGTCGGCAACCACTTTGTGCACCGGGCCGCCGACGTCGGCCGGATCCTCTTTCTCCAAGCCGGCGATCACGTCGTGACTGACCGCGATCTGCCGGCGGCGCGCGGTCTCCAGCTGTTCCAGTACGTGCAGTCGGACCGGGGCCTGCAGCCCGTCAAAGTTCAGCTCGCCGACGGCTGCCACGGCCGCGTGGAGCGCGTCGAGCTTGGCAGCCACCTCCGCCGGAACCGCGATCGAACGCATATTCGAATGCTATTGCCGGCGGCCGACATCGACCCTGCAAAAGGCGGTTCCTGTGCACAAAAACCGAACTGTGGATAGAGTCGGCGGTCCGCGACCGCTCGGTACCGTTGCGGTGGGAGGCAATGGGACACAAACGCCCTGAAGGCTCTCCGTGCGGCGGTTCTCCGGTGATGGGTCAATGGTGGAGCTGGCGCGCGGACGGCTGACCGACGAGGTCCTTCAACTTTCATTCGCGCCGAAACCGTCACTCCAAGCCGAGCCGCCCGCGATACATGATGTACTACCGGCTGCCTCGCAGCCACCAGTCCCGCAGCTCGCGCCCGCAGCAGCACCGCAGCGACCGGCACCCGGCGCTGACCAGGTCTTTTTTAGTCTGGTGTCACGTCACAGATTCCCGAGATGACAATCGTCAACCCCGCGATCTCCGAGGCGGACGGCCGCAACGTCTGCACCTACCTTGCAGACGGGCACTGCCGCGCGGACGCTGACGCCCCCGTGCTGGCCACCGAGCCCACGTTCACGCCGTGGCAGGCCGTCGTCGTCGTCAACGCGTCGGTCGCGGCATACTGCCCCCAAATGTCGCGCTGAAAGCGTCGCTATTGGGACACCCGTCGACGATTTGGTCTCGCGCCAGGTTGGCCGGGGGTAGTCGGCCCGAGACAATTGCGTCGTGTGGCTAATACGGCTCATAGCCGAGCCATAGCTCCTCGGTGTGGTCGTGGAAGGTGGCCAGCGCGAGAGTGTCGTCGCGACGCCACATGGCCGACTTACTCATGCTGGCCCACACGGGGTGGCCGTCTTTATGTGCTAGCTTGACAAACCGGTCGCGGTTGGCACCAACCAGCGCGACCGCGCAGTGATGAGTGGCCAGGCTGCAGCAGATGTCCCCGAACGTCATCGCCAATAGCTCGTCGGGCGCGTGGCCCAGCATGTCGCAGAACGCACCATTGGCGAACAGGATGGTTCCCTCGCGGTCAACGGCCAGGGTCGGCGCCGGCAGCCGCTCCAAGACGACCAGCGCCGGTATCTGCTGCAGCACCTCTAGGGGCGATTGGTCAACTGGCCTCGGGCGTCGGCGCTCGGGCGCCGCGGCGAAGCGCTCGAGACGTCGAACGTCGCTGGCTTTGGGAGTGTTCGCACCCATGGATTTCCCTTATCATCTCATCGTTCGATTCACTAACCGACTGTTACGGCCGCCCGGTTTGCTGAACGGAACTAGCTTTGCAGGAAGCGGCTAGCGAGGAATCGGGGGTTTCCCTAAGGTCGGGGCAACCGCAGCCCCTCATCCCGCGCAACTCGGGTTATCCGAGCCGCCACATCGGAGCTAAGCCGCTCGAGAGGGATGCCAGCGCGCCGGCACGCTTGGACGACAATGTCTGGCGAGCATGCGGCAAAGACGCCATAGATGACCTCGTCGGTGGGCACCGCCAGTGTCACAAGCAGTTTCACCGGTGAGCCCTCCACACGCATTCCTGCTGCGACGGCGTCGAGTTTGGCGACGGTGTCGTCGAGCGGCTGTTGGGTGACCTCCGGCCGATACCATTCTGCGAGATAGCACGCAACCCGCGGCGCTGCGCTGCCCACTGAATGGATACTAGTGGTCGGCAGCACCTAGCGAATCGGGTGTTTCCCTAATGTTGAGTTGCCTTATCCACTGCCCGAGTTCTGCGCGTGAGTGGATGCCGAGTTTGCGGTAGACGCGGGCCAGGTTGTGTTCGACGGTCTTGGGGCTGATGAATAAGGCGGCCGCGACGTCGCGGTTGGTCATGCCGGAGGCCGCAAGTTCGGCCACCCGCCGTTCGGTGGGTGTGAGCCCGGGCTCGCGGGCGGGGCTGACTTTGGTGCGTGCGAGCTCGGCGCGGGCCTGTTCGGCCCAAAGCGGGGTTTCCATGCCTTCGAATGCGCGCAACGCCTCGTGCAGGGTCGCCGCTGCGGCCTCTTTCCTGCGCTGCCGACGCTGTAGTTGGCCGAGCAGCAACTGGGTGCGGGCGCGTTCGAAAGGCATGGGTAGCCGCTGGTGCTCGGTCATCGCTTGGTGGGCGACGTGTTCGGCGGCTACGACGTCACCCCGGGCGGCCAGCCACATGCTGCGGCAGCGCGCGCCGACGGCCAGCATCCAGGCGCGGTCGAGCTGGCTACCGTTACGTTCCAGCGCCTCGATCAGCGGCTCGGCGTCGTCGGAGCGACCGAGCGCGACCATCGCCTCGACCGCGTCCGGGATGTACCAGGCGGTGAGGATCTCGGTGCCGGGAATGGTGTTGAAGATGGATACGACCGGCTGCAAGGTGGTCAGCGCCTCGGCGTAGCGACCAAGCGAAACCTCCAGAAATCCCAACGTCATGGTCGGCCAGTAGTCCGGCAGCCGGGGCGAGCTGCCTCGCTGGGCGGTTTTCATGGCTTCATGAGCGTCGGCGCGGGCGTCGCGCTCACGCCCGGTGTAGGCGGCGACTGCTGCCCGCATGCTCAACGGAACCACGAGCACATGGTCACCGCCCAGCTGTTCGGCTCGCTCCACGGCGTCGTTGGCAACGTCTGCGGCATCGCTGAAGCGTCCCTGCCAGATATCGACCCATGTGCTATATCCGGCAACGGCCACTATGTCGCCTTCGGCGCCGCGTTCGACGCAGCGCTGCCGTATGGTATGAATTTGGGCGCGGGCTTCCTCGAGCCGACCCGTGCAGGCCAGTATCAGGGTATTGATGGCGCTGGCGCGGAACGGAATTGGCGCGTCGATGTCGGGGTCTTGCAGTTCGAGCGCGCGCCTTAGATCGTGTTCGTCGAACCCTTGTCCGTACGTGAAGCTCACCCGCACCGACATCGCGAGCGCCTGACTGGTCAGCGTCGGAAGGTCGAGTCCATCGGCAACCGTCACCGCTTGGCGCGCGTGTCGCAATGATTCGCCGTATTCGTCGACGTTGAGTTGAACAAACGACAGCATGAGCAGAGTCTGCACCAGCACCACAGGATTGCCTTTGGCGTCGTCGAGCGCGGCCTTCAGTCGATCGGCGGCCTGCAGGAAGCTGTTGTCGTAGATACGCATTCCGGCAAGCAGGTCGAACGCGATTGCCCGAACCGGGCCGGGCGTCATACCGTCAATGGTCGGCGCGAGAATCGCTTGGGCTCGGTCGGTATCGCCGGCCTGGAAACGGTGCTGGGCCGCCCGTACCCGACGCGACGACGTGTCACCACCGAGCCCAATGGCCAACTCGATCAACTCCGCCGCGGCCGCGGGCGCTCCGCGAGCCAGCGCCGCATCGGCGGCTTCGTCAAGAGCCCGAAGTGTTACTGGATCCGCGCGAGTGGTGGCTAGCCCGAGGTGCCTGGCTTTCAGCTCGGGCAGGGTCACAACGTCGGCCAGCGCCCGATGCATCTTGCGGCGGCGGGCCGGACCGGCGTCGGTATAAACACTCCTCGCTAGCAACGGGTGGGAAAAATACACCCGATTGCCGTCAATCCTGATGATGTCGTGACTCTCGGGCTCTTCCAGTAGTTCGACCGTCCGCTCGACGCCTGTGCCGGTGGCCTGTGCCAGCAGGTCCACCGTCGGATCGGCCACACAGGCTGCGGCCAGCAACACGTCCCGGGCATCGTCTTGCAGGCGTCCGATCCGGGCACGCACCAGCCCGGCCAACGTCGCGGGCAACGCCGCCTCGGACTCCGGTGACCGGCCGCCCATCGCGCGCGCCAGTTCGAGTGCGTAAAACGGGTTGCCGCCGGAGAACTCGGCGATGCGCACCATCGTGGGCCGAGGAAACGACCGACCTAGTTTCTCCAAGAACAGTGTGTGTAGTCCGCCAAGAGTCAACGGACGCACACGAATCCGCACAACGCCGTCGGGCCTGCTGAACTGCAGCCACACCGTGGTGTCGATGTCGGGATCAGTCCGCTCGGTAAGCAGCACCCCCACCCGTCCTCGTAGCCGCCGTGTGGCGAAGGCGACCACGCTTTTGCTCGACGAATCCAGCCATTGCGCATCGTCGATGGCCGCCAGCACCGGGGTGTCCACCGCGAGGCCCTCGACAACGGAGAGGAACGCCGCCGCCACCACCCGCTGGTCGGTGGCGGGGCCACTGCCGTTAGCCCGCAACAGAACCCGTTCAAGCGCAACGCGCTGCACGTCGGGAAGTGCTGTCAGAACCGCTGATTCGACGTCGCCCAGCAGATCGGCCACCGCTGAGTAAGCCAATATCGACTCGGCCTGGCCCGCCCTCGCCGACAGCACCCGAAACCCGCGCTCACGCGCCTGCTCAATCGCGGCCAACCACAGCGTGGTCTTGCCGATGCCCGCCTCGCCTTCAATGACCAATACCGACGGTTGCACACCCGCCGCGATCAGGAAATCAGCTACCGCTCGGTTCTCGACCGACCGGTTCCCCGTACTCCCGGGCACGACGCCAATCATCGCAGCCATGTCAACGCCATACGTAACTTCGCGGATCCGGGCCGGCCACACGTTCTAAGCCGCCTTGGCGCAGCCACTCGATCTGGAGGGCTCGCGCAGACCTGGCGGCCGGGTGCTGCAACGCTCTCCCCTCGCCGCCACCGATTAAACAGGTCGCAGAGTTGCTGGACCGCGCCGTTGCTGTATGTGATGAGTCTGCGGCCATTTCCGGTGAATAAACGGTGACCGGCGCTCGTGGAGCGGTCTGAAAATGTGCTCCTACCTGCTCCCCCGGGAGGACTCGAACCTCCAACCCTTCGGTTAACAGCCGAACGCTCTGCCAATTGAGCTACAGGGGATTAACCCGGTCCACGCGAACCCTGGGCGCAGATCGCGGGACGACTCTAGCGTACTGGCCTACCCGCACCCAACTAGAGGGACTGCCAGCTAGACAGATAGCGCGCACACACCCAGGCGCGTGAGGCAGGATGGAGCCATCGATCGTCGGGAGGAACGCTTTGATCCGGTATGTCGTGGTGCTTGGACTGGGTTACGTGCTGGGTGCGAAAGCCGGGCGTCGCCGCTACGAGCAGATCGCTGGCACCTATCGCGCGCTGACCAGCAGCCCCCTGGCCAAGTCGATGATCGAAGGGGGGCGCCGCAAGATCGCGAACCGGATCTCACCCGATAGCGGATTTGTGACGGTCGCGGAGATCGATGGACGGACGGCCATCGTCGACCGGCCGGCTGATGGGGCCCTCACACCGTCAGATCGTCGCCGCTAGCCTGCTCCAACAGACTGCGCCGATACGCCTCCATGGCGACCAGGTCACCGAACAGCGCATGGTACTCGTCGCCCTGCTCGATAGGCGACATGCGCTGCAGCTTGGACTTCACCTCGGCGATCTGCCGGCCCATCCAGACCTCCTGCAGACGAGCCAGCACCCCGGCGGTATAGCGCGGCAGCTTCTCGTCGTCGACCTGGATGGCCTCCACCCCTAGCTCGCTGATCAGGCCCGCGGTCAGGGCAGAGGTGGTCTGCTTGCGCACGGCCTCGATCCACTGCGCCCCGGTGACGCCGGTGGATGTACCGCCGGCGGCCTCGATGGCCGCGCGGACGGCTGCGTAGCCGGGGTGAGTGAAGCTCTCGACGGTCAGCGTGTCGAACACCGGGCCGGCCAGCGCCGGGGACTGCAGCGCCGACTTGAGCGCCTCACGCTGGAGTCGCAGGATCGGGTCCCGCGGGTCGGGACGCGTGGCGGCAGGCTCGGCCGGGGCCGCTTCAGGGGACTGCTGCGCGACGCGGCGGGGGGCAGTAGATCCGGGGCCGCTCCGGAGGGGGGCCTTGGACTTTTTGGCCTGGCGCCGCACCCGGTCGATGACCTGTGCAACATCGTCCCAGCCGACCCAGCCGGTGAGCTGGCGGGCGTACTCGTCCCGCAGCGTCGGGTCCTTGATCTGGCCCACCATGGGTACGCAGCGGCGTAGCGCGGCCACCCTGCCCTCGGCGCTGTCCAGGTCCATCTCGGCAATCGCGGTGCGAATCGCGAACTCGAACAACGGGGTCCGCCGGGCCACCAGGTCGCGCAGCGCGCCGTCGCCGGACT
>DATJBA010000185.1:0-20268 GCA_035515675.1 Mycobacterium sp. | reverse complement strand
GGTGACTCCGGTGAGCATCCCGGCACACGCGTTGGACACGTCGAAGGTCATGGCCTTTTTCGCGCCAATCGCACCTGCCACCGCGCTGCTCATCGTCGGCTCCAGCCATTGGGTGAGGCCGTCGCGGAATTTCGTAATGCTGCAGCTGATCACCACGTCGAGCGAGGCCGGGTCCTGTTGCGCGGTCGCCAGGGCGTTGAGCGCCGCCGACGTGGCGAGACTGTAGGAATCCTCGTCGCCCACCGAGACTCGGCGCTCGCGGATCCCGGTCAACCGCTCCAGATCGATGTGGGTGCGGTGGCGGGTGGTCGCCATCAATTCGTCTGTCGTGAGATGAGTCTCGGGCAGATGCCGGCCGGCACCCGCCAACCGAGCAACGAACGGTGCTTCGACCCCTTCGCCGTCGGTCTCCATCACCAACCAATGCCGAGTCATCGTTACCTCCTTCTGGTGCCCGCTGGTCACCAACGAATCTCGAGGACTTCGGCCAACGGGCGCCGAGCAGTCCTCCTGACATGTGGGTCCATCGCCGGTGATTTCCCGATCCGGATCAACAGCTGCGGCTGGCCGGCATTTCCGGTCACCTGCCTGATGATGTCGCGGCTGGGTCCAAGCTCGGTCATATGAGTCAACGTGCAGGTGGCCATGCCAGCCACGGTGCACTCGAGCAACACCGCCGACAACGCCTCACCGCAGCGCAACACATCCAGCCGGTTGTCGTCATGATGGGTGGACAGCACCACGATCTTGGAGTGGTCATGGTCGATGGTGGCATGGCGCCCGCCGCCGCCCGCCGGGGGAAACGCGCGAGCGATATCGACACGGGCCGCGTCCAAGCTGGACACCAACTCGCTTTGCGGCACCCCGTCGTCCGACCCGAATGGCGATGTCCACCAACGCAGTTCGTCCTGATAGGAGGTGTCGTAACGGCGCAGCGTTTCGGTGAGCCGCGACGCCTCGGCCAACATTGGACGCGCATCGTCTGCCACCACGTCCAGCATCACGTCATACGGGATGACCGCGCGGTGCAGCACCGCTTGCAGGGCCGGCCAGCCGGTGGGCGCGCCGAACGGTAACCGGTCGGTGTGGCGTCGAAGAATGGCAGCCGCCCGCCGCTGAGGTGCCTCGGTCACAGCCTCAATGGACTGGAATTCGAGTGTCGCCAGATGATCCGGTTCGTACGGATCGGGAAGGCGCTCAGTGACGCTGTCCCAGCCGGCGGCAGCCATGGCGACCCTAAGGTGATCAAGGACCGCACCGCAGCTCAACGTCAGCTCCCGACCCGCCTGATCTGTCGCGTACACCAACCGATGAGGATCGGCCCACAGTTGCAACGTCGCGCCCTCGGCTACCCACCGCCAGGGCTGGCTGTTATGCAGCGAAGGCGCATGACATGCCAGCATCACCGCGTCCCGGATGACCTGGGCATCCGGCGCCTTTGCCGTCATATCAACCACCCTATTTTGAGTCTGTCGCCCCACGCTAGGAAGACTGTAGAGATTTCGTATCACGTGCCGACAGAGCCGTTAGTCCCCAACGGACGGGGCATTCGACTCCACCCGCAAACCAGCCCGGCCAGCGCCGGCCCAGCGTCGTTCGTCGAACAGCCGATGCCGGCGGTGTCTGCGCTGCGGATGTCGCGGGGTGCACGACCGCCATGACAGAGTCGCCGAGACGCCAGCCGGTCAGTGTGGCAATCGCCGGCTCGGAGATGGCGAAAGGCGATGCCTGGTGCGCGTTCGGTGCCAACTGCCCCCTAGACCGCTCGACGCCAGACATCGTGGGCCTCTCGCACCAATTCTTCAAGGGTTCCAGAAGTGTCGATCCGGTGTGCGGTGTCCCAACCGGCGTGCTGAGCAGCTAACGCTGCGGCGATCTCCGGAGTCACATCCGAGTTACCCGGCCCCCTCGTCGTTATTCGGCCCGCTGCCAGGTCGACCGTCGCCGAGCACATGAGTTCCGCCATCGCCGAGTGCGTTTCGTCAGCAAGGCGATGAGCCTGAGCGCGAATTTGCGGATCCCGCCAGGTGCCGTCCAGGATCACTGATTGCCCATTGCCTAACGACAGCCCTGCCCGGCGCAGGGCAACCTCGTAGACCATCGTGACGTTGTCCGGGCTGTACAGCCCCGCATCCAGAACACCCGGGTCCCCGGTGATGACGCCCGAGTCGCGTAGTTCCCGGCGTACGTCATCGGTTGAGATCACCTGCGCCCCAACCTTTTCAGCAAGCGCATGCGCTAAGGTGGACTTGCCGGTGCCCGGATTTCCACCGATGAGCGCCAGACGAACGGCGCCGCTCTGCAGGTGCCCGGTCGCAATCGCGAGGTGCCGAGCAGCATCCTCGGCGGCCTCCGATTTGCCCTGCGACAGTCGCACGCAGTCGACCTTCGCCCGTACCACAGCGCGGTAGGCGATGTAGAAATCCCACAGCGCCGGCGGCGCCATCTGCGCCGAGTGCACGGCGTAGCGTTCGAGGAAGTAGTCGCCAAGGTCTTTGCGGCCCAGGAACTCCAGATCCATCACGAGGAAGGCAGCATCATCGACGCAGTCGACGTAGCGAAGTTCGTCGTCGAACTCCAGGCAGTCGAGCAGCGCCGGTTCGCCGTCCACGCAGAAAATGTCGTCGGCCAGCAGATCACCGTGGCCGTCGACAATGCATCCTTCTTCGATACGGCGGGTGAACAGGGGTGCACGGCCCGAAATGAATTCGGCGGCAAGGCGCTGGATCCGCGATAGGGACTCGACCGAAACCCCCGAAATCGATCTGTCCGCATAGCGGTTGAGTTCCGAAAGGTTCTCGCGCCACCGTCGGTCGATCGCGCCGGCCTCGCCCTGGGCATCGATCACCCGACTCCGGTCGGCATGCTCGTGAAAGCGGGCCAACACACCGGCAATGGTGTCCAGTACACCTTGAACGGATTCGCCGCAGGCCACCATGGACGCCAACCGGTCGTCGTCGCGGTAGCGCCGCATGACGACGACCGGTTCTGCTGGCCCTCCGGTGGGGTCGGTGAGATGGGCGACCCCGAGATAACTGTTGGGCGACAGGCGGCTGTTCAACTCGACTTCCCGGAGGCACGCGCGCTCACGCTGCTCCGGTGTACGGAAGTCGAGAAAGTCAGTCAACACCGGCTTCTTCGCCTTGAACGCCCGGTCGCTGACCAGCACGACGATGCCTGTGTGAGTTTCGTGCACATCGATATAGGGCATTGCAGTTGTCTCTGGCTGGGCGGCTGTCGATGTGGACATTACGCCTCAGCGGCTCTAGGACGGCCGCGCCACGATCACGGGCATCCGAACCGCGTGAACGACGGCGTTGCTGACCGAACCTAGCAGCATGCCGCTCAACCCGCCTCGGCCGTGGCTGCCCACCACGACGAGCTGCGCGGACTCCGACTTTTCGATCAGCTGCCGAGCCGGCCGGTCACAAACGACGAGTCGGTGCACCGTGACATCGGGGTAGCGTTCTTGCCAGCCCGCCAGACGTTCGGCCAGACTCCGCTCCGCTTCCGATTTCACCGCCGACCAGTCCAACCCAGAAACTTCGACAACCTCAACGTCACTCCACGCGTGTAACGCCCACAGCTCCACACCGCGACGCGACGCTTCGTCGAACGCAATGGCCGTCGCAAGCTCAGAGGCGGGCGAGCCATCGATCCCCACCAGCACCGGAGCTTGCAGCGGGTGAGGCATCAGCGGATCTTCGTCGCGGACGACCGCGACCGGACAGCGCGCGCTTCGCACCACGCTTGAGCTAACCGAACCCAGCAAAAGCCTCGTCACCGCTCCGCGCCCGCTGTTGCCTACGACGAGCATCTCCGCCTCTTCGGACATATCGACCAGCGTCGGCACCGGGGGCGAACACCTCAGCTCGCTCTTGATTTCGATCTTGCGGTCTGTCTTCACGGCGTCTTCGGCGATCTTGACCGCCTGCTCGAGAAGCTGCCGGCCCCCCTCTTCCTGCCATACCGCAACTCCAGCCGACACCGGGAACTGCGGGTACATCGGCACAACGGCGTTCACCATATGGACCACGGTCAGCGGGACATGTCGCATCGCCGCATCACGCGCTGCCCAACAGACAGCGACGTTGGACGCGGCCGATCCATCGACTCCGACGACGATGCCATGGCGGTTCACGGGCGCAGACATAATTATTCTCCCTTCAGGCGAAAACGCTATTGCCTGAGCAGTCTTCGATCATGAGGCTTTAGTCCCCAACCACGCGGACATGAGGCCTTCCTGCACCGGCTGGGACTTACCATGGTCGAATACCGTGGCTGCGTGCAGCATCTGCTGCCCGAGCGCGCGTCGAGGTCGAGTAAGGGCGCCGGCAGTGACCATTGCCGCGATACGGGGGTCGAACGGCCCTGATGGAAGGGTGGCGACGCCCAATAACGTCTCGGATTGGCGGGGTGTCCCGGTAGCCCGGCCATCAGATCGGGAGGATGCGATGAACCATCCGCAGTCATCGGAGCGGATCGTTGTAGGTATCGACGGCTCAAACGCAGCGATCAATGCGGCCAAGTGGGCGGTCACCGAGGCCGTCAGCCGCAATATCCCGTTACGGCTGGTCCACGCTATCCCCAAACGGCATGCAGATGCGGCCACGGGTGATGAAAGCCTCGACATCGAATACGCCGAAACGTCGCTGCGCGCCGCTGATGCTGCGCTGCAAGCCATGGGTGAGCCGGTCAAAGTCGAATGCGACATCGTGCACGGATCGCCGGAGAGCGCCTTGATCGACGAATCACGACGCGCGGCGATGATTTGCGTGGGGTCGGTGGGGATCGGGTGGGTCGCCCGCAAGGTCCTCGGCTCGACCGCCGACGCCGTGGCCCAGAAGGCACATTGTCCAGTGGCGATCATTCGTTGCAACCGCGAAGCCGCGGAGGCAGATTCCGGATATATCGCCGTCGTCGTCGACGACTCACCTGGCAATGACGCGGTACTCGAATATGGCTTCCGGGAAGCGCGACTTCGTGAGGCGCCGATTCTGGCGATGGTAGTGTGGCGATGGGGATTTGGTGAAATTCCCTATCGTCAGCTGGATCATCGACTTGGTCCCTGGGTATCTCAGTATCGCGAGGTGCATGTCCTCCCGGCTGCCGCAAGACGCGGAGCCGCTGAGTTTCTCACCCACACCCAGGAATCCGTCCAACTCGCAGTAGTGGGCAGCGAGGACGCCGACAAGGTCGCCCGGATGGTCGGTCCGATTACTCCACACTTGCCCGGCCACGCCGTATGTTCGGTACTCGTAGTACGCAAATGACGGCTAGCTGCCGGGTGCTGGCTTTGCGGTACGGGCGACAATCACTGGAACTCTTGCCGATTGCGCCACAGCAGAGCTGACCGAACCCAGTAACATGCCGGGAAAGCCCCCGCGGCCATGGCTACCGACCACCACCAGCTGAGCACGTTCAGACTCCTTGAGCAGCCACCGGGAAGGCTTATCGCAGAAGAGCAATCGCTTGATGCGCACATCCGGATACTGTTCTTGCCAGCCGGCCAGGCGTTCGGCCAGGATTTCCTGCCCTTCGGTCTCGCGGTCATGCCAGTCCATCCCGAGGATCGGAAACACCCCCACATCGCTCCACACGTGTAGTGCCAGCAGCTCGACCCCTCGGCGCGAGGCTTCATCGAAGGCAAGGGCGGTCGCCGCTTCCGACGCACGCGATCCGTCGACGCCCAATAGCACAGGTGCGCTGGAGTCAAGAGTCGCGCCTTCATCGGAATGAATAACCGCGACCGGACAGTGGGCATAGTGAATAAGTCCCGCCGTGACCGAGCCCAGCAGCAGGCGACCTAACGCCCCCAGCCCCTGGCTACCGGCCACGATCATCCAAGCATCCTTGGCGGCATCAATCAACGCCGGCACAACGCTGGAATACACCATCTCGGTGTGTATCTCAGGTGGCTCGGACTCACCCAGGCTGGCCTTAAGCGTCTTGCGGGCCTGATCGATGACGTGCTGTCCATTGTCTTGCTGCCACTCGGGCATGGCCGCATACAGGTGACCCACCGGCCAGCCGACAACCACGGGTGGGACGGCGTGCATCAGCGTGATGGGCAATCGACGCATAATGGCCTCACGGGTCCCCCAGGCTACTGCGGCGTCAGATGCCGCCGACCCGTCGACGCACACCAGTACTCCGTATTTTCTTGTGGTGTCCGGCATTTCGCACTCCTCGCTATGAAACCTGATCCGCGGATGTTGGCGCCTCATTGAATTCAGGCAGTTCGATCTCCAGATGACGAACGGATCCGTAATCCAGTGGCTCACAAGGCCGGCCGAGATCGAACAAGACCATCAGCATCGGCTGATTCTCGCCCAGGACGTCGGCGACAAAGCGCCCAATTCCAGGAGCTCGAGCGGCCTGGGCCAGATGTTTGAGCGGGGCCGTTCCCACGCCAAGTGAATGATCTTCATGGGCGACCACTATCGCGAATTCAGCAGCTCTCGGGTCGTCGGAGACGACCGTATGGTGCGCTACACCGATCAGCCGGTCGGCGTCGAATGCGCCGAGAGCGTACTGCCCATGTGCGGGCTCGGACAGCTTGCCGACGAGTTCGTGAAGCTGGACCGGCTGCGGCGTGAAGAAGCGGAGGTATCGATCATGATCGGAAAGCTGTTGATGGAGTGTCAACACGGCCTCGGTGTCATCGACATTCAGGCGGCGCAGCGACACGAGCCGTCCGTCGGGCAGTCGAGCCGTAGCTGCGGATTCCACCGCCTGATCGTCCATAGTCCCTCCCGATGCCGCACCGATCCCGTTTGCCCGCACATGACGTTATTCCCGGTCGGCACGGGTAAGGCAGGGGCCGTTAGACCTCACGCGTACGCCATTGGTCCCCGTACCTGCAGGCCACGGTCTTAGCACCGGCCGCCGCCTCTAGTGATCGGCACTGTTAGTGATCGGTCAGCGGAACGATCCAGTGGACCCCGGTACCGCCCTCCGGTGGACTGGTGATCTCGCAGGTACCGCCAAGTTGTTCAGCGCGGTGCTTCATATTGGCCAGGCCGCTGTGGCGCTGATTGTCGGCGGGTATGCCACAGCCGTCGTCGATAATGTCGAGGATGAACATGTCGCCGACGGTGACCTCGACGGTCAGTCGCGACGCACCGGAATGGCGAAGGGTGTTGCTAACGGCTTCCGTGGTGACCGCTTCGGCATGCTCGGCGAGTTCACCGCCCACGGCGGTCATCGGTCCGTGCGTGCGCACTGTGGTCGCAATGTCACGATTTCCGGTCAGGTCGGCCACCACTCGTTGAATCCGACGGCGAAAGCCGCCATCGGATTCCAACGGGGTTTTGAGCTGGAAGATCGTCGTACGAATCTCCTCGATGATGGTTTGGAGATCGTCGAGGGTGTGGTTGAGCCGGTCGGCGACCTCCGGCGAACGCGCCCTGGCGAGCGTGCCCTGCAGATCCATGCCGGCGGCGAACAGCCTCTGGATGACATGGTCGTGCAAATCATGTGCGATGCGCTCGCGCTCGGTGAGGATGGTCAGCCGGCGCGCGTCCTCACGGGCCGAGGCCAGCACGAGTGCTATCGCAGCGTGAGTCGCGAAATCGCTCACCACGTCGAGGTAACTGTCATCGAATGATGGCTGGTCGGCACCGCGGGCGATCGCGATCACGCCGACGACGTGATCGCCGGCGCGCAGCGGCATCAGGATAGCGGAGCGCTGCCCGACATCGGTGAATGCCTGAATCGGGTACTTCAAGGACTCGGTGATCAGCGGTGTGCCGGCGCGAAAAACACTGCCGGAGGTGGAGCCGTCGACCGGAACTCGTTGGCCGATCATCTCAGCGGCATGCGACCCCACTGCGGCAGACACCACCAGCGTGTCGATTTCGTCATCAGGCAGGTCGGCGTTGGCCGGAATGAGCACGATCGCCTGTTCGGCATCGGTCAGCGCACACGCACGTTCAGCGATCAACTGCAGCGGGCGTTGGTATGGCTCGGCGCTGGACAGCAGGGCGGTGGCGATCTCGCGGCTGGCCTTCATCCACTTCACCGATGTCCGCTCGCGTTCGAATAGCTGCGCATTATCGATGGCGACCGCAGCCGCAAATGCCAGCGCGCGAGCGGCGGCCTCGTCGGATTCAGTGAAGGCTCGCGCCGGATCGACGTGGGTTAGATAGAGGTTGCCGAACACGGCCTCACGGATGGTGATCGGCACCGCAAGGAAGGCGCGCATGGGAGGGTGGTGCTCGGGAAACCCGACGGCCGCCGGGTGCCTGGTCAGGTCATCCATCCGCAGGACTGGCGTGTCGAGCAGCGACAGGCTCAGCAGCCCTTTGCCGGTCGGCAGATGTCCGATGCGCCGAGCCGTGTCAGCATCGATTCCCTCGTGGACAAACGAGATCAAGTTGCCCTCGGGATCACGTATGGCCAGCGCGCCGTAGGGGGCGGAGGTCAATTGCTTGGCCGCGCCAATGATCCGGTGCAGTGTTGCGTTGAGATCGAGGTCTGTACCGATCTCGATGATCACCTGCAGCAGTTGCTCCATTTGATCGGGTGTCGCCAGCAACTCCTGCAGCACGCTAACCAGCCCACGCTTGCCGAGTCCGGTAAAAGCCAAGCTGGGTTCGTAGCTGGCCACCTAAACCGATACCTCCACGACACCTTCAGGCATCTGGCACCTTGCATTGCGCAAACGACACGTACGCAGTGAGCAACGCGAAGATGCTTTTACCAGCTTAACTCCGACTAACCAGCTTAACTCCGACTAGCCAGCTTAACTCCGACGGGTCAGGCATCCCAAGGTAATTAGTGGAGCTAACTGCTCATTGTTCCGAGGGAGGTACGGCACTGACCAGCCAACCAGGTCCGGGTGCCCCAGTCCGGTCAGTATTGATTGGCCCCGGCTCGCCAGGTTGACGGATGACAGCGTAGTCAGGCTTTATGTCTGCTCTGATCTGGCCGGTCAGTCCGGCGGCGTTTCTGTCGGCATAGTCGGCTGGCCGGAGTGTTGATCCAATTTAGAGGCGAACACCGCTGCCTGCGTCCGCCGCTCCATGCCGAGCTTGGCGAGCAACCGCGATACATAGTTCTTCACCGTTTTCTCGGCGAGAAACATCCGGGCGGCGATCTGCCTATTGGTCAAACCTTCACTGAGCAGTCCGAGTAGAGTTCGCTCTTGTTCGGTCAATCCGGTCAGCGGATCTTCGCGGTGCGCTGAGCCACGAAGCTTTGCCATCAGCGCAGCAGCCGCCCGGTTGTCCAGCAAGGATTTACCAGCACCGACCTCTTTGATCGCGTGGGCCAGCTCCATACCCTTGATGTCTTTGACGACGTAACCGCTGGCGCCGGCCAGAATCGCCTCGAGCATCGCCTCATCGGAGGTGAATGACGTCAACATCAGACAACGCAAGTCCGGATGATCCGACACCAGGTCGCGGCACAATTCGATTCCGCTTCCATCGGGAAGACGCACGTCAAGCACGGCGACATCGGGCCTTAAAGCCGGTATCCGCGCTTTCGCTTCGGATACGGAACCGGCTTCGCCGATGATTTCGAGCTCAGGGTCCGATGCGAGCAGATCGGAAAGACCGCGACGAACCACTTCATGGTCATCGACCAGGAAAACCTTAACCATTACCAGTCCTTCCTGCTGGCCGTGCCAGGCAAGAGCCATGGAACGGCCGATTCAATGTCCCACATCTTCATAATCGACCGATCTCACAAATGTTGTCGATTGACGACGAGCAGCGAGCAGTCGGCGTCCTGAAGTATGGCACTGCCGACTGGTCCGACGACTTCATCCAGACGCTGACGGTTGTGGGCGCCGACAATCACCAACCGCACCGCCCGGCGGTTGTAAGCCAGGTACTCAAGAAGACTGCCGTGTACCGCCAGCGACTCCACTCGCAGCTGCGGATAGCGTCGCTTCCATTGGGCCAGCCGGCGATCCAGGTCGGCGAGCGCCCGGCGATCGCCTTCGGCATCCGCTGCCCTGTTATCGCCCGGCTCGGTTCGCCGGCAGATGATCACCTGGATGGCGGCGTTGCGCAGCCGGGACTCGTCGATGGCGGCGCCAAGTACCCCGTTGTCAGGAGACCTCTCGACTTCGACGACGATCCCCTCCGCGGGCCGGTGGAGGTGGTCACCGCGGCCTCGAATAATCGCCACCGGGCACCGCGCCGATGTGGCCAGAGCCGCAGCGGTGGAACCCACCCGACCCGGTCGAAAATGACGTAATCCGACCGCGCCCACGCAGACCATGGCCGCCGATGCCGATGCGTGTATCAGAGACCCGATCGCGGGCCCGTGGGTAACTTTCATTTCTATTTTCACCGGCTTGCCTGCGGCCTGAATTGCCGTGCTTGCGTCGCGAACCGCCATTTCCGCGGTGGCGAGCTTGCCGGCCGTGTCATCCGGCCCGGTTTCCCGCGTGTCGCCCTGCTCAATGGCGTACAGGAGATGGAGAGGAACGTCACGACTCACTGCTTCGTCGACCGCCCAGAGCGCTGCGCGTATCGCCGCCTTTGAGCCATCGATACCGACGACGATTGATTGGGGTGTAGCTAACTCTTCCATCGGGCAGCCTATACGTTTAATGGCGGACGACAAGCACCGGACCAGTTAGGGTAGCCCGCGATCGGATGGCAGTTGAGGACGCCCACGACCACCGAGTTCGAGTCCAGCTGCAACATGTCGGCTCCTGACTAGTTCGATTCGCTCAATGTCAAGCTATGACCCAATCGGTCAGCTGTGGCCCAGGAAGGACAAACCGGTACTGTTGGGTGGGCCGCACGACGCCGACGCTTGTGGTGATGTCGAGGGCCGGATTCATGGTCAACGTGACGATTCCTGTTCGAGCCGGAGCCGGATCGGCCGGCGTCTTCATCTTCGTTGACTCCGCTCCTCGTTAGCGGTTATAGGCCGCTTGGGTACGTTTCCGGCGTTTCACCGGCAATCCACAAACTCGTAGGCTCCCGGGGTTCGAGCGCCCGGGTCCTATCGATATGAATCATCGCATCGAATTGGTCGGCGGGCCGGACGTGGAAGTAGTGGCTTTGCCGTTCGGTCGCGGGCAGGTAGATCACGCCGATGGCGCGTTCCAATCGAACGACGCTAAGCGGATCTGCGGCCCCCGGATTAATGTGTGCCGATACTAGGAAGGAGCTCCTGCCGGTCTCGTGCAGGAGTTCTTCGATGCTCCCGTTGAGCGCCGGCCGAACGGCCTTTCGCTCGGCAACGCCGCCCCACTCGCTGGCAGCCGTGACGGTGCCGGTGTACGTGGTGAACCCGATGAGGCGCGACTGATCGCCGTATCGCTGGCGGGCAAGTTGACCGAGGGTGAGCTGTCCGTCGGCCCACACTTCGGTTGCCCGCGCGTCCCCGACGTGAGAGTTATGGGCCCACACCACTATTCGGGCCGATGGCGCATCATGGTGGCGGTCCAGATGTTTCAGCAGAGCGTCAAGAGTCTGCGCCATGTGCTTGTCACGCAAATTCCACGAGGTGACACGCCCGCTGAACATGGCCCGGTAGTACACCTCTGCGTTGCGTACCGTCTGTGCATTTCGCTGGGCGTAGAACAGTTCGTCCTCGGCGAGCAGTCCGTCCCAGCGCGCATAGGCCAATGCATTGCGCTGGATCTCAACCAGCTGTTCGATCGCCTGATTTTCACACGATGGACCGGCGCCGAACGCAGCCGAAAAGCCATACGCCTGACCATCGTCGGCCGAAGTGTGGTCGAAGCACGCATAACGTTCCCGCGCCCGTGCCGCCGCCTTCGGGTCGATCTTGTCGAGGTAGGTGATCACTTCGTGCATCGACCGATGCAGGCTGTAGAGATCCAGCCCATAGAAGCCGGCCTGCCACTGACCGTTTGATTGGTGCCGTCGGTTGCGGGCGCGCAGCCAGTCGACAAAGTCACTGACGACGGTGTTGCGCCACATCCAGGCGGGAAAACGCTCGAATCCGCTCAACGCCTCGTCGGCGCTCTTGTCCTCGCCGAGGCCGCGAACGTACCGATTCACTCGGTAGGCGTCGGGCCAGTCCGCTTCCGCGGCGACGGCACAGAAACCCTTCTCGTCGATCAGCCATTTCGTGATCTCGGCCCGAGCCTCGTAGAACTCATGCGTGCCATGCGAGCTCTCGCCGATCAGTACGACCCGCGCGTCACCTATCAGCTCCTCCAGCGTCTCGCGCGGTGGAACACCCGCCGGGGCATCGATAGCCACGCTGCCGACCACCCCGGCCGGTGTCCGCGCCGTAGGTCTTTTAATCGAGGCCTCGGTGGTCGGGGTGGCGAGCAGCTGACGGACTTCCTCGTCAGTGACCTGGCGGAAATCCCAGAACGACTCTCCGACCGCGAGAAATGGAGTAGGCATGCTCGCGCACACAACGTCGTCGACAAGACCCGCGAATTCCCGGCAAGTGGATTCCGGGGCCGCCGGAACCGCGATCACAATGTGTGCCGGCTCGGCTTCGCGTAGCGCCTGCACCGCCGCGAGCATGCTTGCGCCGGTGGCCAATCCATCATCGACGAGAATGGCCGTCTTGCCGGTCACCACGATGGGTGGCCGTCCGTTACGATAAGCGGCCTCGCGCCGGACCAGCTCCCGACCTTCGCGCTCGGCGATGGCGCGCAGTTCCTGCGGCGTGATCCGCAAGCCACGCACGACGTCGTCGTTCACCACGACACGGCCCCCACTCGCCAACGCTCCAACGGCAAACTCCTCGTGGCCGGGGGCGCCGAGTTTACGCACGATGAAGGCATCCAGCGGCGCGTGCAGCGCGGCCGCCACTTCCCACGCAACAGGTATTCCACCCCTCGCTAGGCCGAGGACGATCACGTCCGGCCGGTCGCGGTAGGCGCTGAGGAGGTTTGCCAGCAACCGGCCGGCCTCGCGCCGGTCGCGGAACACGCGCCGCGGCAAGTGCCGGGTGACATCAGCTGCTCTGGTCATTGCCCTACCAGGATCACTGTCCGCCGGCGGGCTGCACCTGAATGCGCCGCTCGGCCGGCTTCTGCTCCGACACCGCCACCGAGACAGTGAGAATGCCTTTGTCGTAGGTGGCTTGGATGTCGTCCTCGTCGGCGCCCGCCGGCAGCGAAACGGTCCGAACGAATGAGCCGTATGAGAATTCCGAGCGACCATCGAAATCTTTCTTCTCACTACGCTCGGCCCTGATGCTCAGTTGTCCGTCGCGCACCGTGATGTGGATGTCCGTTGCTGGGTCGACACCCGGAATTTCCGCGCGCACGACGTAGCGGCCGTCCTTCATTTCGTCCTCGAGCCGCAGCACCCGGGTGTCGACGACGGGACGGAGTCCGGTTGGGAAGCCGGCGAACAGCTCTGAAAACTCCGGGAAGAGCGACGAGAACTCGCCGAAGAGCGACCTCGGCCGGCGCTGTACGGGAAGAGTGCTCACGGATGTCTCCTCCGATCTCGAGATTGACCATTGACGAAGTCCATCCGACCAGTCCGCCGCAATCGGCGATAGGGGCCGAAGTCCCGGGCATGCGGGTCGTTGGTCGGCTCTGTGATCGGCGGTCGTGGGGGTGGTTGAATGCGATGCCCGATCGTGGGGCCATTCACACGATGAGCCGCTATTCAGCAATCGGGTCGGGACGCAGCCGATGTAGGCCATGACACGGTTGAGGATGAGGTCATACGCGTCGCCGTCTTCAACAAGACTGAACCAGGCCCTGGCGGCGGAGAAAGCCGTGGACGCGTCGATCCAGCGGCCAATCAGCATAGGTGTCGTCGGCATAGGCTGAGTGCAGGAATTGCCAGGCGAGCGCATCAACATCGGAATCAGTCAATAACGGCGGACCGCCTACCGGAGAAGCCATTTCACTTCCTCTGGGTTCTGCCCCCAAACGTAGCCTAATTGCCGCGCGGGTGATCCTTTATGGCAGCTTGCACCGCTGCAAATCGTGATCGTGCTCGCTTGTCGGCGGCTTGCTGCTCGGCAGCCGTGACGACTATCGCGTCTGGGCCCGGGAACACGGTCGCCTCTTCACCCGTGGCAAGCCACCGAACCCGGTATGGCGGCTCACCATCCGGCGAGCGCACAGCGGTGATCAATCCGCGCAGGCCGGGATGCCCGAGTCTGCTGCTCTTGATTACAAGCCAGTCCCCGACGTTGGCCTTCATCACTAACTCCTGTCCACTAGATCCCTTTTTCCTCATAAATGGTCGAAAGGGTCGAAAGGGTTGGGCTCCGACGTATGCGATCATGCTCGCGAAGCCACGCTCTAGCGGTGAATCTCCAAGACATCGCGCAAGGGTCGCCGCGGCGTCGGCTCCGGAGCTCCCTCGCCCGCAAGTTCGGTGCCGACCCGGATCAAAACCTGGGGCACCGCTGCGGCATTGGGTAGGAGCTCCCGGATGATGTCGCGGCTGGCTTCCAGCTCCGTTAAGTGCGTCACGGTGCAGGTTGCCAGTCCGGCCGTGGTGCACTCCAGCAGGACTGCCGATAGCGCCTGCCCGCAATTAAGGGCGTCCGCGCGGGTGTCCGCAGGTGTGGACAACACAAGGATCTTCGCTTGGTCGTGGGTGCCCGCAGAACTCTGGTGGCTGTGCCCGTCGGGAAACCGCCGGTTCACGTCGACGTCACGGCCCTCCGGCTCGGACACCAGCGAGCTTTCGGGTATCCCTTCGGAGTCCCTGGAAGGCGCTGTCCACCAACGTAGTTCATGGTGATAGAGATCGTCGTAGCGGCGCAGGGTTTCAGTTAGGCGAGACGCCTCCACCAGCCGGGGGTGCACGTCGTCGGCCAAGACGTCAAGGGTGGCCAAATTGCTGTCGAATGCGCTGCGCAGCACGGGCTCGAACGATGCCCAGTCCTCTGGTGCGTGAAACGGGCGCCGATCGGTCCGGCGACGCAGTATCGCCGCGGCGCGGTCGCGCTGGGCCTGGGTGACGTAGTCAGCCGGAGCGAAGTCAATCGACGCCAGGTGGTCGAGATTGTTCGGATTGGGAAACTGGTCGACGTTGGTCTCCCAGCCTACGGCGCCCATCGCGTCCCGGAAGTGATCGAGCACTGCCCCACAGCTGATTATCGCTTCGCGACCTGAGCTGTCGGTCGAGGTCACTATCCGGTGTGGGTCAGCAAACAGATCGACAATTGCCCTGCTGGCAACCCATCGCCAAGGCTGGCTGTTGTGCAGCGAGGGAGCCCGGCACGCTAACTCCACTGCCCTCTCGATCACCTCGGTGTCGACCACCGTTTGGGTCATTACTCTCACCTGCTTCCTGTCTGGCTTCGACCCTCAGGCATGCGGAAATCTGAATCATCCCGGGATTCATGCACACCTCGTTACGTGTGACCGGTGTGCTGCCCGGCCTGTTGGTTAGCGTAGTACTCGGCTTCAGCTTCCGCGGGTTGGGCGACGGCGCAGGCGGTGCATCAGCCTGCTGGTGTTGTACGAGTGCACCCAGGCCGAGGTGATGTCCTCCAAGTCGGCCAGGGTGCGTAGTGGCCCGTTGCGAAACGGGGAGCCCTCGCGTAGGCACTCGGTTTTGTACAGCCCGATGGTGGTCTCGGCCAGGGTGCGCCCTCTGTTCCCGGTGCGCACCGGCACCCATAAGGGCTAGTTGGCCTGGATGCCGCTGCAGCACTGGCGGGTGCTGCGTACCCGGCACAACCCCCGCTACGCCGGCGCATTCGCCTATGGCCGCCGCCGCGAACGCCTCGGCGCCAACGGGAAGAAGACCACGACCGGGGTTCATGTCGGTGTCGGGATATCGCTGCGCGGTGGTGGCCTCGTCGCGCCGGCCATCCATGACGTTGCAGACCAGAAGGTCGACGAATTGATGGGCAATCTCACCGATCTCGTGGCGCGGGCCCGCTCCTTCTCGCTGCGAAGTTCAGAAATGTCAGACCCGACCATGACGGTCACCAACCTGGGCGACAAAGGGTCGACACCGTCTTCGGCGTCATCTACCCACCGCAGGTAGCCCTCGTCGGTTTCGGCAGGCCGGCCCAGCGAGTCTGCGTCATTGACGGCGGAATCCGAGTCGTCACCACCGTGCAAGCCACGCTCGCCGCCGACCACCGGGCAAGTGACGGTCACCGGGGCGCTTTATTCCTAGCCGCGATCAACGAGCTGCTCTAGCAGCCCGACCTCCTAGAAAAGTGATGTGCAATGACTGAAGAAGAGACACTCGTGGTGTGGTCCTTTCTGTGCTGACAACCATTGCCCCTGAAATCGACCCCGATGACATTCGCGACGACGCCCTGCTCCGCGATCAAGTCGATCTTGACTCCATGGACTGGCTACGTCGAAAAGAAGGCGTCCAAACCCGTTGCATAACGTCGAAAACTCAGCTAGACCGATTGTGCGCCAGCTAAATTGAGTTGTTGCCGGGGAAACTTGGCCCGCAGTTCCCCAGCAGGGCGCAGTTTAATGGCGAACGGCGCCCTGACGGGACTTACGGCTCTTGTCAGCAGCGCTGATTTCTCCCTAGCGTCGATGTTTAACTCCAAACTCAACAGGGGGTTGACGTCATGCATACGACGCCGGGCACGGAGGTTCTCAAGAAAGCGGTGCTGCTGGCCTGTCGCGCTCCGTCGGTGCACAACAGCCAGCCCTGGCGATGGGTGGCCGAGGACGGGGTGCTACGCCTGTTCGTCGATCGTCACCGAGCGCTGCCGGGCACGGACTATTCGGGCCGAGAAGTGATCATCAGCTGTGGCGTTGTCCTGAATCACCTCTGTGTCACCATGACGGCTGCAGGTTGGGATCCGAAAATCGAACGGTTTCCCACCCCGAATGACCCCGACCATTTGGCCTCAATCGAATTCAGTCCACTTGACCGCGTCAACGACACCCAGCACAGCCGCGCCGAGGCGATTCTGCAACGCCGAACGGATCGGCTTCCGTTAGGGCGCCCCACGTACTGGGACCTCTTCGAACCCGTCCTGCGTAGTACGATCGACGAAAGCCTGGTGACCCTCGACGTGCTCTCCGATGATGTGCGACCATGGCTGGTCGAGGCCTCACAGCTCACTGAAGCACTTCGCAGCAACGACTCGTCCTATCATGCCGAACTCGAGTGGTGGACTTCGTCGTTCGTATTGACCGAGGGCATGCCGCCGAGCGCGCTGGTGTCCGACAAGGAACGCTGGCGGATTGACGTGGGGCGCGACTTTCCGATCAGGAGCCATGCGGATCGGCGCGCAGAGGTCGGCGTGGATTGGTCGAAAATCCTTGTGCTATCTACCCCCGAGGACACCAGGGCAGACGTGTTGCGGTGTGGCGAGGTGCTGTCGACGGTGTTGCTCGAGTGCACGATGGCCGGCATGGCGACCTGTACGCTGACCCATCTGATCGAACTGGACGAGAGCCGCGACATCGTGCGTCGACTAATCGACGAGCACGGCGAACCCCAGGTGTTGATTCGCGCCGGAATTGCACCGCCAATGGAACATCTTCCGGCCGCTACGCCGCGGCGTCCGCTGGGCGATGTGTTGCAGATCCGCTAGACACCAATTGCGCGGACGGCCCGGTTAAGCGGTTGAACAACTTTGGTCCCCGCCACGGAGGACCTCCGGCCGGCGCTTTTGCTCATCTTTCTTCGATAGCCTCATGGCTATGACGTATCAAACCAATGACGGGGTCACCATCCTGCCGGAGCGCGAATGCTGGGATCTTCTGGCAGGCGTGACGCTAGGGCGGCTGGTCACCAGCGTCGACGGCAGGCCCGAGATCTTCCCCGTCAATTACGCCGTTCAGCGCCGCACTGTGCTGTTTCGCACTGCGGAGGGCACCAAGTTGGTCAGCACTGCGATCAACCGTCACGTGCTGTTCGAGGCCGACGACCATAACGCCGCCGAGGGCTGGAGCGTGATCGTCAAGGGCACCGCACGCTCGCTTCGTACCAATGAGGAGATCGAGGAAGCCGAGCGTGCCCAGGTATTGCCGTGGACGATGTCTGAGAAGACGCACTATTTGCGGGTGATTCCTGAGTCGGTCACGGGCCGCCGGTTCCGGTTCGGCTCACCGCCGCGGGAGAAGTCCGACGCCTGACTGCTCTGACCAGCACAGGCGGCGTGTTATGCCGCGCTGCGCTGAGTCGGCCGCAGATGGCGTGGGCGCGGCATGAACTCCAGCGACAACAACACCACCAGCGCAGCCGGGATGTGGTGGGCACATAACACCACGTAGCGCCGCTCGGCGAGCGCGTGGAACTTGCAGAGGTAACGGTAAAGGGACTCGAGCCGGATCAGCGGGTCCAGCAAATGGATCAACAGATACGCGACCCGCTGTAGCGGTCCTCGGTGGGCGGCATCGAAGATCTCCGGAAACGCTGCGAACGCCAGCGAAAGCCGCAGTCCGTTAAGGCTTTTCGCCTCGGTAATCATGTCGACGCTGAGCCGCTCGTCAACGCCGTTGGGGGCGTCTGGGCGGCGGAACGGCACATCGAGGCTGACTTCTGATCCTTCTCCGGCGGTTGCGTATCGGTGAAACGCCACTACCCGCCCGCACCGGTCACGTGCGATGGCCAGCTTGATGCCGGGGAAGCGGCCTTGCAGGGCCCCGTCAAGATTCATGCAAAACCCGCGTTCGGTGCGTGCGGCGCGGTGCGCGGCGTACAACACCTCGGTCAGCTCGGCGACCAGCGGGCCGTCGAGTTTCTGCTCGTCAACGATCTCGGTGGTGACCCCGCAGTTGCGGGTGCGCTGCACCGCTTGGCGCAAGTTGCGAAATCGGCGCCCCGTCAGGGTGAAGTGGCGAACATTGACGACGACATCACGGCCGATCGGCACCGCCAGCATCGGCTGCCCGACCGTCTCGCTGCGCCACAGCCGCAGATACCGCTGGCCGCCGGCCAATACGATGATCCGCCAGCCCCGGCTGCGGCACATGCGGACGAAATCGGCTACCAGATCGTCGAACTGGGTGGCGTCGCCGATCGGGTCGCCGCTGACAACGGCGAACCCAAGCCGAGTGCGGTAGGCGATCGCCGCGGACTTGTCGGCATTGAAGTGATAGCTCTTGCTCGAGTGCATGGCAAAAGGCGCCAACGGATCCCTGCGTGTGGCGTTGACCAGCGCCGACACCTGCGCAAGCTGCTCCGGTTGCGGTCGCGACGTGGTGGGCCACATGAGCGCGAGCCCACTGCCGGCGACCAGAATATTGCCGAGCACTCCAAACGACACGAAGTGCGCACCCAACCCTGCGCACACCGCAGCGGCCGCGGCCATCGCGTGCCCAGTGGTCACCGGCCGGCCAAGAAAAATGCCGCGCGCAATCAAGGCCACTGCGGCAAGCAACGCCAACGACCACCCGAACCGGCCAGGGGCCACCCGCTCATAGCCGAGGTATTCGCGCGCGGCCAGCACCGTCAACCAGCCCAGGACGCACAGCAGCATCAGTACGCTGACGAATCGCGCCGCCGGGATATCAGCTCTGACCAAAACCCGTTCGCGACGCCGCGCTGTGACGGCGCCGCCATTACCCCGGCCGACCTTCATGCCGCGCTCGCTTCTGCGTCAACCTCTAGGGGCTGGTCAAACAAATCGACCCTTTTCTTCGATCACACTTCAGGGCGGTCGCAAGCGCTTATGTTGAGGTTAGTCAGCGCGGCCGGCCATCCGCGAGAGCAGTTTGTCCTCGGCCTACTGCCTTAAGTGCCTTAGCGGTTTCCCGTGTGTCTACCTGGTTCCCGCCGCCGGAAAGCAGCGAGTTTCAGCGCGGGTTGCACCAGCACTGGCGAGGTGCGGCGGCTTTATGCTGGTTGCAGTTGATTTCGGCCACTACCATGTCAACCACTTGCGGCACGGCACGTGCGACCTGCGGGGTCAGACCGATGCCATGACCGGTGTCGGCGGCCTCAACGGTGAAGACCACCAGCTGGTCAGGCTCCCGGCCCACCGCCTGACCCAGTGCAAGTGCCTGGGTGACATCGAGACCATGCGTGCTCACCCCGTCTGCCGCGGTGACATCGCTGACTGTAATGCGATGGATGCGACCGGGCGTCGATGGAGATGCGACCGCCGCGTCGATCACCACGGCCAGCGCCACACCAGACCACACGTCCAGCAGGCTGATCGGATCCTGGACGCCGGTGACGACGCGAACACCGGGCAACGCCCGCTCGTTGATATCGGCTGCCACGGCGGGGCCGACACCGTCGTCGCAGCGATATTCATTTCCGATGCCGATGACCACGACGGGACTGTTCAACGCCGATCCACCGTGAGCCTCAGGAAGTGGGTCGAGCAGGAAATGCACGGGTCATGGTTGCGAATCACCCGCTCGCACAACGCTGTCAGCTCGCTGTCGCGCAGCGA
>DATJBA010000184.1:0-20226 GCA_035515675.1 Mycobacterium sp. | reverse complement strand
CGGCGTGAGCACATGGTCCACGGTCGGCGCGGATCGTGCAGGTCATGACCCCCGAATCCGGCGAGGTCGCCCCCTCTGATTGATCCCGACCGACCGTCCCCTGCGAACCGCTTCATGCCGCACATCGCGGCGAAGGAATGACCAGCAGCCCCATCGCCTGCCCCGCGCGGGAAACCGACACTGAAGACGCCAACGACCACCTTGCTACCCAAGCCGAAAGCAGCACAAGACTTTTTCGATCTCCCTGTCCCTGAACAGCATGCGCCGAACGGCGTCGGCGTCAAGGCCCTGCGGCCGCTACGCGGTCGGGCTCCGCCCGAGCCTTGACCCCGACGCCTACTTCGACGCGCCCAACCAGGACCAAGAAGCTCCAAAACAAGCGAAAGCAGACACAGCCGTGGTCTTGACCGGCCCCGCTCCTTCAGGAATGACCTGCGGTTTTCGTGTGCGTTCGTTCGGATTCGGCTGTTTGCCGGTGTTGGGTCTGTCGGTTGGCTGACCGGTCAGCAAACGGGTGGCTAATGGGTGGTTAATGGGTGGCTAACGTATTGGCTGGCAACAGGTCTCCGCACCCCCTTTTACCTCTGGCTAACGGGATTTTTACGCCATAATTCAGCGCATCCCACCGAGCCGAAACCCGCTGCGCCCCAACACATCCGGCAACCAATTAGCCACGCTAATTGACTTGTACGCCTATTGGGCACACCATGGTGTCCATGGGAAGGAATGCAGACCGAAAAACACCTGACCGGAAGACGGAGCGCCTTGCGGCGCGCCTGACTACCGAGCAGAACGCGCTGATCCGCCTCGCCGCGGAAATCGAGGGCACCGACCTCACCAACTTCACGGTGACGGCGGCGCTGGCTCATGCCCGTGACCTGCTGGCCGACCGTCGGCTGTTCACCATCAGTGATGCGGCGTACACGCTTTTCAACGCGAGGCTGGACCGGCCGGTTGCCCACAAGCCCCAGCTGGAGAAGCTGTTCTCCGAGCCATCCATTTTTCGAGGTGACGAGGACCAGTGAGCGGCAACCCCGGCTTTTACTACAGCATCCCGCGAGCGATCGACGGGACCGACGACATTTCCACCTTCAAGTCCGGTGAACCAAGCCTGGACCTGTATTTGCGCAACCGGGCGTTGACCAACCACATCGAGGGAGCGTCGCGCTGCTTTGTGACTTGCCGGGAGGGCTCGGTGGTCGGCTTCTACGCCCTGGCGTCGGGCGGTGTTGATCGGCGGTCGGCGCCGGGGCCGGTGCGCCGGAACATGCCCGACACAATTCCGGTGATTTTGTTGTCGCGGCTCGCGGTCGACGTGAAAGAGCAGGGCAACGGTCTGGGCAGCCATCTGCTGCGTGATGCGATTACGCGCAGCATTTACGTGGCCGAGGACGTCGGCGTGCGGGCGATCCTGGTACACGCCCTGCATGACGAGGCCAAGGCGTTCTATGCCCATTTCGAGTTCGAGCCGTCCCCGACCGACGCTCTGCACCTCATGTTGTCGATGAAGGACGCTCGCGCGCTCATCGGCCTGGGTTAGTCGGGCACGGCGACGATCTCGCCGACCGCGGCGGCGCAGCTGCGCAATGTGGGCGTTGTGATGCGCCTGTGTCGCGCGCACGGGCTGACCGCAGCCGAGCACTAGCCGGCTGGCCGCTTCGTGGCCGCAATCTGGCCGCAGTTACAGATAACTAGCGTGAACTACCGTAGTGTATTTCGGCAGCTAGAGCCTATGTCAGCCCTGCGACAAGGTAGCTGAATAGGGTTCGAGTCCCTCCGCCCGCACCGTTTTGGCTCGTCACGCATGCGTTGCGGCGCTATGGCCGTCACACCCGACGTTTTGCTGCTTATTCCGCGGGTAAACGCGATGAACCGCACAACAGGGGAGGCGCCATGGCCCTGGACACGAGCAAACATCACCCGGCGAAGAAGCTGTTAGCGCGAGGGATCTCGGCGCCGTAGAACGCAGGGCCGCGGAGGCCCGCGAACGCGCCGCGCACGCAGGACTCGCAGCCGCCCGCAGCATCGAGGAGTCCGCATGCCAGCACGAAAGAGTCGCACAGGTGCAAGACCGCACCGTCCAACAGGGGGCCGTCCGAAACCGGCGTGCATCGGGAGTCTGCAGCCCGCCATCGTCAAGCGGCGGCCGACGACCGCAAGTTGGCCGAGCGGAAGCGAAAGGTGTGCGAGCCGACCTGTCTTGACCACCGGTAAGGTAACCCTTAGTTTGTGGGGGTAACTTACCTAGCCGGAGGGTGCCAGATGCAGTCCGTTGCGTCTCGACAGGGAGGGCGACCACCGCTTATCGCAGCGGACGACGTCGTCCGAGTGGGCCGCGAGGTCGGTATGCAACGGCTGAGCGTCAACGCGGTCGCGCTGCGGCTCGGCGTGTCGGCGACCGCCCTCTACCGCCATGTCGACGGCAGGTGGGAGCTCGAGCGGCTGGTCGGTGAAAGCCTGCTCGCCGAACTCGAGCTGCGTGACGACCCGACCGCGGATACCGAACGGCATCTGCTGTCGTTCGGCCTGCAGCTACGGAACTTCACCGCCGAGCACCCGGGACTGGCGTCCTACCTGCAGGTCCTGTTTCCGCGCGGCGATGCCGGTGCCCGGTTGTTGGCCACCGAGGTCGAGGCGCTGAGCCGACGCGGGTACTCCGCGGACGCCGCGATGGTGTTGAGCAGCGCAGTCGCCACGCTCGCGATCAGCCTGGCCGCGCGGGAAGAGGGCAACGCCAACGCAACCGGCGGAGACCAGGCCGGCGGTTACGCGGTGGAGCGCGCGGCGGTCGCCGCCCGGTTGGCCGGTGACGCGCAGTTGGGCGCGGCCCATGCCCGGCTGCCGCAGGTGTCAAATTCGGAGTTCGTGCGGTTGCTGCTGGCCGCATCGATCCGGGGTCTGGTCGCGGCGATGCCGCCCGGGCGCCCCATTGATGAGGTCGTGGCCGAGCTGACCGCCGCGGGAGGGGACCGCTGATGGCGCGCGGGTTGCAGGGGGTGATGCTGCGGGGTTTCGGTGCCCGCGACCACACGGCGACGGTCATCGAAACCGTCCACATCGCACCGCATTTCGTGCGGGTGCGGATGGAGTCGCCGACCCTGTTCGAGGATGCGGAGGCCGAACCCGCGGCGTGGCTGCGGTTTTGGTTTCCCGACCCGGACGGGTCCAACACGGAGTTCCAGCGCGCATACACGATTTCCGAGGCGGACGTCGCCGCCGGGCGGTTCGCGGTCGACGTCGTGCTGCACGACCCGGCCGGTCCCGCGTCGTCGTGGGCGCGCACCGTGAAACCCGGCACGACGATCGCGGTCATGTCCCTGATGGGCTCGTCGCGATTCGACATACCCGACGAGCAACCGGCCGGCTACCTGCTCATCGGTGACTCGGCATCGATCCCGGGGATGAACGGGATCGTCGAAACCATCCCCGACGATGTTCCGGTCGAGATGTACCTCGAGCAGCACGACGACAATGACACCCTGATCCCGCTCGCCAAACATCCCCGGCTGCGTGTGCATTGGGTCGCCCGTCGCGACGAGAGGTCGCTGGCCGAGGCGATTGAGAGCCGGGACTGGTCGAACTGGTACGCATGGGCGACACCCGAGGCGACCGCACTCAAACATGTCCGAACGCGGCTGCGCGAGTTTGGGTTTCCCAAGTCCGAGATACACGCCCAGGCCTATTGGAGCGCCGGGCGCGCGATGGGCACCCGCCGCGGTGACGACACACCCGACAACGCCGCACCGATACCCAACCCGGAAAGCATTGTGGCACAAGCGGAAACCCGCGCACCGGCATCCCGGGGAACTTGGCATGCCCGGGCCGCGGGCCGCTTGCTGGCGCCGCTGCGCGGGCCGCTGGTCCTCTCCGGTGTGCTGCAGGCCGTGATCACGCTGATGCAGCTGGCTCCGTTCGTGCTGTTGGTCGAGCTGGCCCGGCTACTGGTTTCCGGTGCCGAACCGTCCCGACTGTGGGCCGTCGGAATCGCGGCCGTCGCGCTGCTGGGAGTGGGCACCGTGCTGGGTGCCGCCCTCACACTGTGGCTGCACGTCGTCGACGCACGGTTCGCCAGCGACTTGCGTGCCCGGTTGTTGCGCAAGCTGTCGCGGTTGCCGCTGGGCTGGTTCACCGCGCGCGGGTCGGGGTCGATCAAGCACCTGGTGCAGGACGACACGCTGTCATTGCACTATCTGGTCACTCATGCCATCCCGGATGCGGTCGCTGCGGTCGTCGCGCCGGTGGCGGTGCTGGTTTATCTGTTGGTCGTGGACTGGCGGGTGGCGCTCGTCTTGTTGGTGCCTGTCCTGGTCTACCTGGTGATGACGTCGTCCATCACGATTCAGTCCGGCCCGCGCATCCCGCAATCGCAGCGATGGGCCGAGAAGATGAGCGGCGAGGCCGGGGCTTATCTAGAGGGCCAGCCGGTGATTCGCGTCTTCGGCGGTGCCGCGGCATCGAGCTTCCGGCGCAGCCTGGACGAGTACATCGGATTCCTGGTGGCCTGGCAGCGTCCGCTGGCGGGCAAGAAGACCCTGATGGATCTGGCCACCCGTCCCGCGACGTTCCTGTGGCTCATCGCGGTCACCGGCACCTTGCTGGTGGTCTCGGGACGGATGGATCCGGTGAACCTGTTGCCGTTTTTGTTGGTGGGCACCACATTCGGTGCACGACTGCTCGGTATCGCCTACGGGCTCGGCGGCATCCGCGCCGGGATGTTGGCCGCCCGTCGCCTGCGGACCACTCTTGACGAGCCCGAACTCGCCGTGCGAAAGCAGGAAGAGCCCACAGACAACTCGTCCGCGACGGTGGTGTTCGACCACGTCAGCTTCGGTTATCGGCCCGGCGCCCCGGTGATCCAGGACGTGTCGCTGACCCTGCGGCCGGGCACGGTTACCGCGCTCGTCGGCCCATCGGGATCCGGAAAGTCGACGCTTGCGGCCCTGCTGGCTCGGTTCCAAGATGTCGAGCAGGGCGCGATACGCGTTGGGGGACACGATATTCGGTCGATGACCGCCGACGAGCTCTACACGCGCGTCGGTTTCGTGCTGCAAGAAATCCAGCTCGTGCACGGCACCGTTGCCGAGAACATCGCACTGGCCGTGCCCCATGCCACCACCGCACAAGTCCAGGCCGCAGCGCGCGAGGCGCAAATCCACGACCGGATCCTGCGATTGCCGGACGGCTATGACACTGTGCTGGGCGCGAGCACCGGGCTTTCGGGTGGGGAACGGCAGCGGCTGACCATCGCCCGTGCGATCCTCGCCGACACCCCGGTTCTCATCCTCGACGAGGCCACGGCTTTTGCCGATCCCGAATCGGAATACCTCGTCCAGCAGGCGCTTAACCGGCTGACCCGGGAGCGCACCGTGCTGGTGATCGCCCATCGATTGCACACTGTCACGCAAGCCGACCACATCGTCGTGCTCGATCACGGCCGGATCGCCGAGCGCGGCACGCACGACGAGTTGCTCGCCGCGGGTGGACGCTACCGCCGGCTGTGGGAGACCGGCCAGGGCAATCCGGTGGCGGTCACCGCGGTTCAGGAGGGCGCGCGATGATCCGAACCTGGATAAGCCTTGTTCCGGGGGATCGCCGTGCCAAGGTGGTCGGCTACACCGTGCTGGCCCTGGTCTCCGTGGTGGTGCGGGCGGTGGCCACGGTGCTGCTGGTCCCACTGGTTGGGGCATTGTTCAGCGACGCACCGCAACGCGCACTGGTCTGGCTGGGCTGGCTCACCGCGGCGACCGTGACCGGGTGGGTGATCGACACCGCGACCGCGCGGATCGGCTTCGATCTGGGGTTCGCCGTGCTCGACCACACCCAGCACAATGTGGCGGACCGGCTTCCCGGCGTGAGGCTGGATTGGTTCACCGCCGAGCACACCGCGACGGCAAGGCAGGCAATCGCCGCAACGGGGCCAGAACTCGTCGGTCTGGTGGTCAACCTGCTGACGCCGCTGGTTACCGCAATCTTGCTGCCCGCAGCCATTGCGCTGGCCCTGTTGCCGGTGTCCTGGCAACTCGGAGTGGCCGCCTTGGCCGGAGTGCCCCTGCTGCTGGGGGCGTTGTGGGCTTCGGCGCGTCTTGCGCGTCGCGCCGATACTGCTGCCGCCGAAGCCAATAGCGCGCTCACCGAGCGGATCATCGAGTTCGCCCGGACCCAGCAGGCGTTGCGGGCCGCGCGGCGAGTCGAACCGGCGAGAAGTCAAGTCGGCGATGCGCTAGGCGCACAGCACGGCGCGACAATACGGCTATTGTCCATGCAGGTTCCGGGCCAGCTGTTGTTCAGCCTCGCCAGCCAGCTGGCTCTCATCCTGCTGGCGGGTGCAACCACGGTGCTGACGGTAAACGGAACGCTCACGGTGGCCGAGGCTATTGCCCTGATCGTCGTGATCGCGCGCTATCTGGAGCCATTCACCACCATCAGTGAGCTGGCGCCGGCCCTCGAGAGCACTCGCGCCACGCTCGACCGGATTCGCTCCGTGCTCACCGCACCGATGATGCATGCCGGAACCGAAAGGCTGCACGAGGGAGCCGTTGGCCCGCGTATCGAATTCGAGGACGTCACCTTCAGTTACGACGGCGCGACCGGACCAGTGCTCGACGGGGTCAGCTTTTTGCTGCGGCCGGCGAGCACGACGGCAATCGTCGGGCCCTCCGGCTCGGGCAAGAGCACCATCCTGGCCCTGATCGCCGGCCTGCATGAGCCGACGCGTGGCCGTGTCCTGATCGACGGCGTCGACGCCGCGACGCTGGATGCCGAAGCCCGGCGGGCGGCAAGCAGTGTCGTGTTCCAACATCCCTACCTGTTCCATGGGACCATCCGCGACAACGTGTTGGCCGGAGATCCCGACGCCGGCGACGAGCAGTTCGCACGGGCGGTGGCGCTGGCGCGGGTTGACGAGCTCATCGGCAGGCTGCCTGACGGTGCCGACACGATCGTCGGCGAAGCCGGCTCGGCGCTGTCGGGCGGCGAACGGCAACGGGTCAGCATCGCCCGCGCTTTGCTCAAAGTTGCGCCGATACTGCTGGTCGACGAGGCGACCAGCGCACTGGACACTGAGAACGAGTCGGCGGTGGTCAACGCACTCACCGCCGATCCGCGGTCACGCACCCAGGTGATCGTCGCGCATCGGTTGGCCAGTATTCGTCATGCCGACCCTGTCCTCTTTCTCGACAATGGCCGTGTAATCGAGGACGGTCCGGTCGACGAATTGCTTGCCGCGGGTGGACGTTTCGATGAGTTCTGGCGGCACCAGCATGAGGCTGCCGAGTGGCGAATCCTCGCCGAATAGGACATGGCGATTGACCAGCTCAGTGCCGAAGACCGCGAGCGTGGTGACGATATGGTGCTCACCATGCTCCGCCGGGGCTGTCAGGCGATCCGTGATCTGGGGACGTTGGAACTGATCGGGCTGTCGGGTTATCGGCTGAACCGCCCTGCGAGGTAGTCGGCTCGGCAGGCGTTGCGGGCGAGTTTGCCGCTGGTGGTGCGGGGGATGGCGCCGGCGGCGACGAGCCGCAGGTCGGCGACCCGGATGTGATGCTCGCGCGAGACCGCCGCCCGGACGGCCGCAGCGATCGGAGCGGGGTCGGCACGCCCGCCGCCGGCGGCACGTTCGGCAACGACGACGAGCTGCTCTGCCGCGTTGCCGCCCGGCGAGTCTACGGTGCCGGCGGGAACCGAAAACGCGGCCACATAGCCGGTACGGATGGCGGGCGACGCCTGACCGACTGTGGTCTCGATGTCATGGGGGTAGTGGTTGCGACCGTCGATGATGATGAGGTCTTTGATCCGCGCCGTGAGGTACAGCTCGCCATCAATGTAGACACCGAGATCGCCGGTGGCCAGCCAGCAGCTGTTGTCCGGGGTACCCTCGGCGTGGCTGCCAACCTCAAGCCGGGACTGCAGCTTGTTGCTGAACGTACGTTGTGTTTCATCCTCGCGCCCGAAGTAGCCGTGGCCGATGTTGTTGCCGTGCAACCAGATCTGCCCCACGGTACCGTCGAGGACCTCGGCACCGTCCGAATCGGTGATCACCGCCCACTGGTTAGGAAGCGGTTGGCCGCAGGAGACATAGGCCACCGCACCCGGGGTTTCAGGCGCGACGATCACCGCGCGCCCGGCGGCCAGCTGAACGCGGTCAAGGAGTACAACCCTCGCCGCCGCATCCGGGGCGGTGGTGGTCACCCCTAGCGTCGCCTCCGCCATCCCGTAGGACGGCTTGATCGCCGTCCCGGGCAGACCATACGGAGCGAACGCGTTTGTGAACTTCTCGATGGCCGACATCGTCACCGGCTCGGAGCCGTTGAGCAGGCCGACAACGTTGCTCAGGTCAATGATGTGGCCTCGTGGGGGAAGCCCCCGCTCGGCCGCCAACTCGTAAGCGAAGTTCGGCGCGGCCGCAATTGTCCGGCCGCAGGCCGCCTCCGCGCTGAGCTCTTTGATCCATCGGTACGGCCGACGAACGAAGGCCATGGGATCCAGCAGCGTGAGGTATTCACCGCACAACGCCGGGAACATGATCATGAGCAATCCCATATCGTGATACAGCGGCAGTCAGCTCACGCTGTGGATTCCCCGATCCAGCCCGCCAGCCAAGATCATCTGCAGCACGTTGGTGCAGACATTGCGGTGGGTGATCTCCACCCCAGCCGGTGTGCGCGTTGAGCCCGACGTGTACTGCAAATAGGCGATATCGTCGGTACCGACTGTCGCATCGGTAAACATCGAAGCCAGCGTCATCGGGATTGCGTCAACCGCGATCATTCGCGGCCGACCGGCGACCGGATGTGTCCGTAAAAATGCCCGCACCGACTCAGCCGCCGCGGTGGTGGTCAATACCACGGTGGGCCGGGCGTCGGCCAGCACCGCGGTCAACCGCTCGGCGTGCCCGGACATGGTTGGCGCAAACAGCGGGACCGCGATGTCGCCCGCAAGGACAGCGCCGAAGAAGGCTGCCACATATTCGACACCCTGTGGCGCCACAATCGCCACCCGATTCCCGGGCCTGGTGACCTGCTGGAGGCGGGCACCGATCGCACGGACCTGCGACCACAGCCCATTCCAGCTGAGCTCAACGACGCGCCCGTTCTGGTCTTTCGCGTAGTCGACGAACCGGTACGACGGACGGTCACCGAACGCTGCCCGGTTTCGTTCCAGAAGCGAGGTCAGCGTAATGCCATCTGGCAGGACGATCGTGCCATCGGCGCGGACGTAATCAGCTATATCAACCACGGTGGGCTGAACAACACTAATCGACAGGGTGTCCCGACCCATGAACAGAGAATAAAAGCGACACTAAATTGTCCTGCGCTTCCAAGGCGGTGTGTCGGCCGCCACAATGAAACGTCTGTGACGTGCATCTCACCGCATGCAGTTATTAACCAGCGGGATTTGATCCGTAACTTGGCGATCCGCTCGCGTGCGCATGCATGGGCCTAGCCGCTGAGACTATCAACCAAGCCGACGGGCATCAGCATTGGGTGGGGCCTTGGTCGACCGGGATCTGGGCGGCGGTGACGTTGCACGATTCGTCGCTGGCAAGCCAGCACACGGCGTCGGCAATCTCTTCCGGCTCGGCAACCCATTTGGGCAAAAACGGTGTGAGCATGTCGGACAACTAGGGATTGGTTTCCATGGCCTTGCCTATCGCCGCGACCATCTCACCGGATCCCATGGGGGTGTTCACCGGCCCCGGGTGAACACTGTTGACCCGGATCGAATCTTTGCCCAGTTCGGCAGCCAAGGCGCGGGCCATCCCGGTGACGGCATGCTTGCTGGTCGTGTAATGCACCATGAACGGCTGAATTTTCATGCCGGCTGCGGAACTGATCAGGAGAGGCGAACCGTTTCGGCGAGGTCGTCCGGAGTTGCCGAATCGTACGGAACGCACGACGGAAGCTTGCCGGCGATGTCGACGGTGATGATGTCGGCGCCCTCTTTGGCCGTCCGAACGACATGCGCGCGGCCTTGCCCGCGTGCCGCGCCGGTGATGAAGGCCACTCTCCTCTCAAGCCGGCCCTCACGCCTGCCGCTCATAAGCGCTCCTCGATGTTGTGCCCGTGTAGATTTCGCCGCCGCGGCGACATCAGCATCGATGTCATCGCTGTGCCGCCCTTACCAGGTTCGACCCGATGATCAGACGCTGAATCTCGCTGGTGCCTTCGTACAGCCGCAGCAGGCGCACGTCGCGGTAGATGCGTTCTACGGGCACTCCATGCATGTAACCGCTGCCGCCGTGAATCTGCACCGCGAGATCTGCGACCTTGCCGGCCATTTCGGTGCAGAAGAGTTTCGCCGCCGATGGTGCGATCCGGCGATCCTTACCGGTGACCCACAGCCGTGCAGCGTCGCGGACAAGCGCGCGGCCCGCCAGCACTCCGGTCTGCTGGTCGGCGATCATCGCCTGCACCAACTGAAAGCTTCCGATCGGCGTCCCGCCCTGCGTCGCGGTGGCGGCATAAGACACGGATTCCTCGAGTGCGCGTTGGGCAGCGCCCACCGCGAGCGCGGCGATGTGGACCCGCCCGCGCGCCAAAGAAGTCATCGCCGCCCGATAACCGATGTCTTCGCTGCCACCGATCAGCGCGCCGGTTTCGACTCGGACGTCGGTGAAGCCGACATCGGCGGTCCACGCGCCTTCCTGACCCATCTTGGCGTCCTTGGCACCCACCTGAACTCCTGCGGTGTCCGCGGGAACCAGGAATACAGCGATC
This sequence comes from Mycobacterium sp., assembly GCA_035515675.1. Taxonomy (GTDB): domain Bacteria; phylum Actinomycetota; class Actinomycetes; order Mycobacteriales; family Mycobacteriaceae; genus Mycobacterium. Next base: position 9,508 of record DATJBA010000184.1, on the reverse strand, counting down.
CCCGGGCCCTGGTCGTCGGCCGGCCGGGTACGCGCGAACACCACAAACAGATCGGCGACGGGCGCGTTGGTGATGAAACGCTTCTGACCGGAGATCACCCAAGCCCCATCCTTTTTGGAGCCGTCGCGAATAGCTTTAGTCCGCAGACCCGCCGGGTTGGATCCGGCACCGGGCTCGGTCAACGCAAAGGAGGCGACGACCTCGCCAGACGCCATCGGCTCCAGCCAGCGGCGCTTCTGTTCGTCGGTGCCGAAGCCGGCGAGAACCTGTCCGGCGATGCCGTTGTTGGTGCCGAACATCGATCGCAGCGCCAGCGAGGTGTAGCCCAATTCCATCGCCAGCTCGACATCTTGCACAAGGTTCAGGCCAAGGCCGCCCCACTGCTGGGGAATTGCGTATCCGAACAGACCCATCTTTTTGGCCTGCTCGCGGAGGTCATCAGGCACTCGATCGTCGGTCAGGATCTCCTGCTCGCGCGGGACCACGGCGGTGCGAACGAAGTGGCGGGTCTGGGCAAGGATGTCCTGGAAGTCATCGCCAGAGACTTCCTGGACTTCTGCGTTGGTCATTTAGCAGACGCTCCTCTTTGGCATCCTCGTTTGGGCGATTGTCGTCGCTCAACCGCAGCCGGTGAGGCAGCTCGACCGGCCCTCGGTTGGGGCGCCCCGCGGCATAGGGGAGGATCCTATATGAAATATGATACTCGAGCGATGGGTACTCCAGGACGAAAGCAAAACAGATAAGGATGCGTGATCCAGGTGTCGTTGCTGACCGGTCAGACTGCAGTCGTCACAGGTGGTGCACAAGGTCTGGGCTTCGCCATTGCGCAGCGATTCGTCGCCGAAGGCGCGCGGGTTGTGCTCGGTGACCTGAACCTTGAGACGACCGAAGTCGCGGCCAAACAGCTAGGCGGCGAGGATGTCGCCTTGGCGGTGCGATGCGATGTGACGCAAGCCGCCGACGTCGACAACCTCATTCGGACCGCTATCGAGCATTTCGGTGACCTTCACATCATGGTCAACAACGCCGGAATCACCCGTGACGCGACGATGCGCAAAATGAGCGAAGAAGACTTCGATCAAGTCATCGCGGTGCATCTGAAGGGGACGTGGAACGGTACCCGGATGGCAGCGGCGATCATGCGGGAAAACAAGCGCGGCGCGATCATCAACATGTCATCGCTATCGGGCAAGGTGGGTCTGGTCGGCCAGACCAATTACTCGGCGGCCAAGGCCGGCATCGTGGGGATGACCAAGGCTGCCGCCAAAGAGCTCGCCCACCTCGGCGTTCGGGTCAACGCCATTGCTCCCGGACTGATCCGCTCGGCGATGACAGAAGCTATGCCGCAACGCATTTGGGACCAGAAGGTGGCTGAGGTTCCGATGGGCCGCGCCGGTGAACCCAGCGAAGTCGCCAGCGTCGCCTTGTTTCTGGCCTCCGATTTGTCTTCGTACATGACCGGGACCGTCCTGGAGGTCACCGGCGGGAGATTCATGTGAGTCAGGTAATCGGAACGAGCAGACGTAAAAGCCCCTATTTTGCGCGAATTGGGGAGCTTTTGCGTCTGCTCGGCCAAAAGAGCGCTCGGCCAGGAGAGAGGGGTAGCCATGCGTGAGACCGTCATTTCTGAGCCCGTACGGACGCCGATCGGCCGCTACGGCGGAATGTTCAAGTCGCAGAGCGCCGTCAACCTCGGTGTCGCCGCGCTGACAGGGCTACTCGAGCGAACCGGAGTCCCGCCTGAGGCGGTGCAAGACGTGATTCTCGGGCATTGCTATCCCAGCAGTGAGGCGCCGGCGATCGGGCGCGTGGTGGCGTTGGATTCCGGCCTGCCGGTGACGGTTCCCGGTATGCAGGTCGACCGACGCTGCGGGTCGGGCCTGCAGGCGGTGATCCAGGCGTGTCTGCAGGTGGGCAACGGTGACCATGATCTCGTCATCGCCGGCGGCTGCGAAAGCATGAGCAACGTCGCCTTCTACTCCACCGATATGCGTTGGGGCGGCGCCCGCAGAGGCGTCCGGGTGCACGACGGGCTGGCGCGGGGCCGTACCACTGCCGGTGGCCGGCACTACCCGGTGCCGGGCGGAATGCTGGAGACTGCCGAGAATTTGCGCCGCCAGTACGGCATCTCGCGTCTGGAGCAAGACGAGCTCGCGATGCGGTCGCATCAGCGTGCGGTGGCGGCGCAGAAGGACGGCATCCTGGCCGAGGAGATCATCCCGGTCCCGGTGCGTACCCGGCAGGGCGAGGAGCTGGTCGACACCGACGAGCATCCGCGCGCCGACACGTCGGTGGAGTCGCTGAGCAAGCTCAAACCCGTTCTGCTGGCTGATGATCCGGAGGCGACGGTCACGGCCGGCAACGCCAGCGGGCAAAACGACGCGGCATCCATGTGCGTGGTGACCACGCGGGAGAAGGCAGACGAATACGGCCTGATGCCGTTGGTGCGTATGGTGTCGTGGGGACTGGCGGGTGTGGCGCCCAATATCATGGGCATCGGCCCGGTGCCCGCAACCGAGGTCGCGCTCGCCAAGGCGGGTCTGCACCTGCGCGACATCGACCTCATCGAACTCAACGAAGCCTTTGCCGCGCAGGCGCTTGCGGTGATGCGGGAATGGAATTTCGGCACCGCCGACTTCGACCGAACCAATGTACACGGCTCGGGAATCTCCCTGGGCCATCCGGTCGGTGCGACCGGCGGCAGGATGCTGGCCACCTTGGCGCGCGAACTCAACCGCCGCCAGGCCCGCTACGGGTTGGAGACCATGTGCATCGGCGGCGGCCAGGGACTTGCCGCGGTCTTCGAACGGGTCGCGTCGACATGAACAGTCCCGGGTTGCCGCTGAGCGGCCTCACCGTTGTGGAGGTGTCCAGTTTTGTCGCCGCACCGCTGTGTGGCATGACGCTGGGGCAGCTTGGCGCGCAAGTGATCCGCATCGATCCGATCGGCGGCGCCTCCGACGTACAGCGATGGCCGCTGGCAGCAGACGGCACATCGATCTACTGGACCGGTCTGAACAAGGGAAAGCGTTCGGCCACCATCGATCTGCGCTGGGCCGAAGGTCAACAGCTAGTCCAGCGGCTGATCGTTGAGGGCGACGGCATCGTCGTGACCAACGCCGCCGGCCTATCCTGGCTGAGCCATGAACACCTGGCCGCCAAGCGTTCCGACGTCATCCACGTTCAGCTGCTCGGGCGTGGTGACGGTTCCACCGGGGTGGAATACACCGTCAACGCGGGTACCGGATTCCCACTTGTCACCGGTCCGGCCAATCACGCCGGCCCGATCAACCACGTGTTGCCGGCCTGGGATGTGTGCTGCGGCTTGTACGCCGCACTGGCCGTCGTCTCGGCTGTCCGCCGCCGTGACCAGTCCGGGGTGGGTGCGCGCATCAGCCTGGCCCTGGAGGATGTCGCGCTGGCCACTGCGGGAAATCTGGGACTGTTGACCGAGCCGCAGGTCAACGGGACGCAACGCCAGCGTCTGGGCAATGCCATCTATGGCCAGTACGGCCAGGATTTCATCAGTCGTGACGGGGTTGCGTTCATGGTTGTCACGTTGACTGGACGGCACTTTCGCGACCTGGTCGAGGTCACAGGCACCGGGGCCGCGGTGTCGGCGCTCGCGGAGGCTCTGGGTGTGGACTTCGGCGCCGAAGGCGACCGCTACCGGTACCGCGACGTGCTCTCCGGCCTGTTCGCCACCTGGTTCGCGGATCATACCGCCCACAAGATCACTGCGGCACTGTCGGACACCACCGTGCTGTTTGAGCGGTACAGCACCTTCGCGCAGGTCGCAGCAGATCCGAAGGTGACCGGCAATCCACTGTTTTCCCGGATGCACCAACCGGGTGTCGGGGACTATTACGCCCCCGGGTTGCCGATCGCCATCGACGGCACCCATTCCACCAGCGCACCGGCGCCGGCCCTCGGACAAGACACCGCCGACGTCCTCGCGCAGCACTTGGGATTGACGACAGCCGACATCGCGCGCTTGACGAGCGCGAAAACGATCGCTTGCTAAGGCTGCCAGAAGGGAAAGACAGCGCATGACCAAACTCGCCCAGACCCTCGGCCTGACCGAACTTCAGACCGAGATCATGGCTACGGTCCGGCAATTCGTCGAGAAGGAAGTCATTCCCAACGCGCCGCAACTCGAACGCCACGACACCTACCCGCAGGACATCGTCGACCAGATGCGGGATATGGGCCTGTTTGGGCTGATGATTCCGCAGGAGTACGGCGGGCTGGGGGAGTCGCTGTTGACCTACGCGCTGTGCGTCGAGGAACTGGCACGCGGGTGGATGAGCATATCCGGGGTGCTCAATACCCACTTCATCGTGGCGTATATGCTGCGTCAGCACGGCACCGATGCGCAGAAGCAGCGCTTCCTGCCACGGATGGCAACCGGCGAGTCCCGCGGTGCGTTTTCGATGTCGGAGCCGGAGCTGGGCTCCGATGTCGCCGCGATCCGAACCCGGGCAAAACGCAATCCGGACGGCACCTACACCATCAACGGTCAGAAAATGTGGCTGACCAACGGTGGCAGTTCGACGCTGGTAGCGGTGCTGGTGCGCACCGACGAAGGCGCAGACAAGCCGCACCGCAACCTCACCGCGTTTCTGGTCGAAAAGCCAACTGGCTTCGGCGAAATCGTGCCAGGCCTGGTTATCCCCGGCAAGATCGACAAGCTGGGCTACAAAGGCATCGACACCACCGAGCTCATCTTCGACGGCTACCAGGCAAGCGCCGACGACATTCTCGGTGGAACCCCGGGTCAGGGCTTCTTCCAGATGATGGACGGCATCGAAGTCGGTAGGGTCAACGTGTCGGCGCGAGCTTGTGGTGTCGGGATTCGTGCCTTCGAGCTCGCGGTGCGCTATGCCCGGCAACGCCGAACCTTCGGCAAGCCGATCGCCGAGCACCAGGCCATCGCGTTCCAGCTGGCCGAGATGGCGACCAAAGTCGAAGCGGCGCACCTGATGATGGTCAACGCGGCGCGGCTAAAGGATTCAGGGGAGCGCAATGATGTCGCCGCTGGCATGGCCAAATACCCTGCCAGCGAATACTGTTTCGAAGTGACCCAGCAGAGCTTCCGGATCCACGGCGGCTACGGCTACTCCAAGGAGTACGAGATCGAGCGGCTGATGCGCGATGCGCCGTTCCTGCTCATCGGTGAAGGAACCAGCGAAATCCAAAAGTCCATCATCAGCAAACGGCTACTCGCCGAGTATCAGGTGTGAGGCGATGAGCGCTCCGGATTTCGCTGCACGCCCTCAACTTTCCGACGACGTCGCGCGCTTTATCCGCAAGAGGATCTTCGATGGCACCTACGCCGCGGGGTCCTATGTGCGTCTTGACCAGTTGGCGGCAGAACTGGGAATCAGTGTCACGCCGGTGCGTGAAGCGCTGTTCGCCCTGCGCGCTGAAGGCTTGATCGCCCAGCAGCCCCGTCGTGGCTTCATCGTGTTGCCGGTAACCGGGCGAGACGTCACCGACGTCGCGAACGTGCAGGCGCACGTCGGCGGGGAGCTGGCCGCGCGGGCCGCGACCAACATCACCGACGACCAACTGCACGAACTCAAACAGATCCAGGCGCAGCTGGAGGAGGCCTACGCCGGTGATGACGACGAGCGGACCGTTCGCCTCAACCACGAATTTCACCGGGCCATCAATGTCGCCGCGGACTCGCCAAAGCTCGCCCAGCTGATGTCGCAGATCACCCGCTACGCACCCGAATCGGTGTTCCCCACGATCGAGGGCTGGCCGCGCCAGTCGATAAAGGACCATCGGCGGATCTTGTCCGCACTCGAGATACACGACAGCAAACTCGCCCGCACTGCGATGTCGGAGCATCTCGCCGCCGGCGCAATTCCGTTGATCGACCATCTCATCGCGCGCGGGGTGGTTGCCGACGAGGCCCGTCCGACATCACGGCCAGGTCGACGCAGCACGACCAGTTGAGGGCTCGCTGTCCTGGGCATACGCTGCAATCGGGGGCAACAATCGAAAGAAGAAAAAATGCCGCCAACGCTTCGCGCATCGGCCGTATTCGTTGCATGTGTGGCAGTGGTCGCGCTCGCACCACCAGCCGTCGCTGACCCGGGCGACCCAATCCCCGGTAATGGTGTCTTCCGCGTCGGACCTGACATTGCACCGGGCCTTTATCACACGGGCGGGACGGCGTCCACCATTGGGATTTGGATAAACAATCTGCCGATCCAGGACGAAATGTGCTCGTGGTTTACCTACAGCACACCTGATGCGAACAAGGACTATGTAGTCCAGGCGAATAGCTCTATGGGTCCGATGTACGCGAATATTCCCTCAACGGTTAAGGCCTTCGAGTCGCAGAATTGTCAACCCTGGACGCGGGTCCCATAAAGCTGGTTCACTTCGATCAGCATCCCCCGCAGGCGATGGGTGTCGGGCTTACCGGTGCCGCCGCGCGGAACGTCGTCGTCGGATTCCAGCAATAGCCATACCGTCGGCACCTTGAAGGCACTCAGCAGCGTGCGCGCGGAGCTGCGCAGCTGCTCGGCGGTGAGCGCTTGGTTGCCGGACACCACTGCTGCGCCCACCCGTTCGCCCGAGGCGCGCGATACGTTGGTGACGTAGGCGTTCTCGACGCCGTCGATGGTGCGCAGCGCCCGCTCGACCTCGCTGGGGTAGACGGTCGCGCCGCTGACTTTGAACATGTCGTCGGACCCGCCGTGGTAGAACAGGAATTCGTCCTCGTTGAGGTGGCCCAGGTCGCCGGTGGGGTAGAAGCCGTCGGCGGTAAACAGCTCTTCGCGGCTGCGGCGGCAGATGCCGCGCAGTGTGTGCGGTCCCCGGATCGCGATCACACCGGAGGTTTCTGCCCGAACCGGCTCGCCGCTGTCCGGCTCGACGATGCGGATCTCCATGCCGGGGAACGGCTTTCCGCAGCTACCCCATGCTGTCGCGGGCATATCTGTGTCGGCGGGGTAGCCGCAGTACGGTCCGAAGGCTTCGGTCATGCCGAACAGGGTGGGTCGAATCCGCCCTTTTTCCGCCGATACGGTTACCCATACAGTAGGCAATACGATTGATACGCGGGAGACAACGCGCCCCGGATCGGTGTGATCGCCGACGACCCCCGGCGGGTCTACCTCAGCAACCCATGCTTTCCCGAGTATCGGTTTGATCATCTCGATGCCGAGACGGCCGGCGTCCGGGTCGTGTTCCCGCTGGTCTACGAGGGGCCGCCGGGACTGCTGCACGGGGGTCTTCTCGGCGTCTTCTTCGATTGCGTCATTCAGCATCCAATTGCGTCACGGGCCTTTCCGGCAAGACGCGATCACCGGTCGTGACCTTTCGTCGGCCGACACCGGTGTTGACCGAGTTGCGCTTCGACATTGCGCGCTCCCAGATCGAACGGGCATCGCGTCGACGGCGCGGCTGCTGCTCGACGACGAAGTGCTCCGTACAGGCGAGGTCAACACGCTGGCGTCGCCGCCGGAGGAACTGGCCGGATTCAAATTCTGCAGGCGGCGAAAGGAGCCCGATACATGACCGCCTCGAGCGCTTCGGACGATCGCGTACTTTTTGAGGTCGATCCCGACCGGCTAATCGCGACGATCATGCTGAACAATCCCAAGCAACGCAACTCCTATGACGCTGCTATGCGTGAGGCTGGTCGCCCGCTGTCTGGATCGCGTGGCCGCAGACGACGACCTCACCGTGGTGCTGTTGCACGGAGCCGGCGGAGCCTTTTCCACTGGGGCCGACATGAACAATGCGTACGGCTGGTACGGCGCCCTCGGCGCAGGCAACTCGCTTCCTTGGGCCAGCGCTGGGAAGTCTGCACATGTTCTTCCATCGGCTAGGGCCAGTTTTGGCCCGGCGTCTGTTGCTGACCGGTGACATCATCGAAGCGGGCGAGATCGAACATCTTGGAATCTTCACTGACACATGCGATCCCGGCTCCGTTACGGCGCGTGCGCGGTACTGGGCCGAGAAGGCGGCGAAGATGCCTGCCGATGGGGTCGTCATCGCCAAGGAGGCGTTCCGGCTTGTCGAGCAGACCGAGGCGTACCACGGTGAGGAGGTCGCGAGCTATCTGTTTTCACGCCTCTGGCACCAACCTGCAATTCGGGCCGGGTGAGTTCAATTTCGTCAAAACGCGCGCACAGCACGGCGCCAAGGAAGCGTTCCGGCTGCGTGACGAACATTTCGACGTGTCGGAACCCGAAGCTTAAGAACCCGATTCGACAGGCGGCTACCGTGCTGCCGCCGCCTTGGGTCGTCCTCGCTGAACCGGTGACTTGGCCGCCTTGCGTTGCGGGGACGGCGCCGACTTGGCGGCTTTCGAGCCCTCTTCGATCAACCGGCCGGCGTGGTCGAGGATGCAGTCGAGGCCGAATTCGAAATTGGTTTCATCGGGGGCCGCGATGCGGTGTCCCTGCCCGGTCACTTGAGCAAGCAGCGGAGTGGTTGCCGGATCGATCGCCACGGCGTCCTCGATGGCGCGTGGTCCGCTGTCCGCCGACTGGTTCTTCTCGTAGAGCCGATGCAGCACCACTGATCCGCGGACGTGAAGCGAAACCGCCGAGTAGGTGTCGAAGGCGTCCTCGGGTGATAAACCCGCCTCCACCAGGTTGGCGATCGCCCGCTCCATCTCCTGGGCGCCCAGTCGTGCTGTTTTCGGGCTGAGCGCGGCGCGAATCAAAATCAGATCGCAGAGAATTGGGTTGCCCATGAACGTCTTACGCATCAAGCGTGCATGGTTGCGCAATGTCTCACGCCAGTCGGTGGCTTCGACGTAGGGGGTGGCGAACACGTACTTACTCAAGGCCCGGTCGGTCATCGCGTTGAGCAGATCGTCCTTCTTGCGGAAGTACCAGTAGATGCTGGTAACGCCGACACCGAGGTGTTTGCCGAGCAGCGGCATGCTCAGGTTGTCTATCGATACCTGATCCGCGAGTTCGAATGCGCCGCTGATGATGTCATCGGGATTGATGGACCCACGTTCGCGTCGTTGACGCTTATCAGCGGTTGCCTGCTTTGCCACTACGGCACCTCCATCAAGATCCATCCTGTGCATGCGCTCTGAGAACCATGCCACCGGTCGAAATTGAATCTACCGGCAGTTCCTCTCCCACCTGCCTATAGGTAGGCGTGTCGCCGTTCGGCTATGACCGTCCAACCAGGCTCTCGTGCGGTTTTCCCGCTGCTACTGTAATACCTATCGTAGGCGTTTTGGTAAATAAGGCTGGACGGGCGAAGATGACCGGGCGCAAGCCATTGGATGAGTCACGGATTACGCCGTGGATCTAGGGCTGGCGAATGCCGCAGCGGTGGTGGTGGTGGGTGGTAGCCGCGGCATGGGTTTGGCGACGGCCCGTTGCCTCGCTGAGGAAGGCGCTCGGGTGGCGGTGGTCGGCCGCACCCGTGCCGCTCTCGACGTCGCGGTGACAGATTTGACGGGTCGCGGTAGCCTCGGGCTCATCGATTCGTAGGCTGGCGACAGTCGTGGTTCAGCGAC
>DATJBA010000183.1:0-8701 GCA_035515675.1 Mycobacterium sp. | reverse complement strand
GCTCAGCGGGAACCGAAAATACAGCCACACGCAGCAATCGATGATCACAACCGGATACCGATGGCCCTTGTACGACGGCGTTGCGGTACTCACCCGACCGATCCTCCCAGGTCACCGACACGCACCTAACGTGACAGTGCCTCAGGTACTGGTGGACATGCAGAACAAGTGACCCGCGAGGTCCAACAGCACTCTCCACCGGATGCCCACGCGCCCAACGAGAAGTCGACCAACCGCTGTTTCGCGTCCTTCGAACCGCCGCACTTAGGCCTTCATGCAGCACATGTTGTCGGACTCCAAGGTGCGTGTCACCGCATCAATCATGTTCTGCCGTGTCCTTCGTATCGACCAGGATCCGTTGGACATCGAAGGGTTTCGCAAACGGTTGCCCACCGGGAGGAATTTTCAAAACCGTGGATCGGCGAGTTTTAGGCGACCTCCGATCCGGCGGTTTCAGGCTCCGCCGTTGACGGTGCGGGTGTGATGTCAATGGGCCGTTCGAGCAGCTTGCCCTTGTGGAAGACGGCGCCGGCACGGACGAGCGCAACCAAGTGTGGTGCGTTGACCGCGCGCCAGCGGGCCTGGGCGGCCTCGATCAGCTTGTAGCCCATCGCGAGCCCGGCCGCGCGCGAACCTGGCCCTTTGGTGACTTTTGTCCTCAAACGTACTGTGGCAAAGGTACTTTCGGTCGTTATCTGGAGTCTTCGAGCAAGAGGGGCTGTTGACCTGCGGGTTTGTGTTGTGGATGGTGTCTTCGACGCTGCGACGGCGTCGGTCTCGACGGTGGTCAGCACCCTGCGATCGTTATCGAACTGCAATGGTTGGTTGGGCTGGCCGGGAACCGTCCGTGGTCGCGGAGTTGGCCGAGGGCGTGGGCGAGCTGGCGGCGCAGCCGCTGGTTCTCGTCAGCGAGTTCGCGGTTGCGGCGGTTGGCGAGTTCAAGACGTTGGCGTAGGGAGTCATCGCTGGCGCGTTGTTGGGCGGGTATCGGTGCGCGCGGTTGGTGTTGGCCCTGGTCGCGGAGTCGGCGGATCTCGTCTTTGATGTCGGTTTGGGTGTAGATCCAGGAGCGCGACACTCCGGCGTGGCGAGCGACGGCTTCGAAGGTGAGCACGGCACCGGCTCTATCGAGCTCATGCATCGCCGCGAGCGCCTTGGCGCGGGTGTATTCGTGACGCTGTTTGGCGGCGGTGGTGAGATGAATAGTGTTGTCAGCCCGCATGTTTGGTGTCTTTCGGCTCGTCGAGGGCGGTGATGATGTTGTCCAGGTTGTTTAGCACCTGCCGGTTCATCTCGGCGAGCCGTTGCTGGCCGCGGACTTCGGCGGTGGTGACCAATTGCAGGACCTGGTGGCGCTGGGCGCGGTGTTGGGGCAGGAATTCGGGGGCGGTCAGGAACATCGGGCAGGTCAGACAGGCGTTGGCGTGCGGGCAACTCTGCTGCACCGGCAGCCCGCAGTAGCCGTTGGGCAGAGCCTGGGTGGCGCGGCCGAGTCGTTGCTTGGCCCAGGCAGCGTCGGCGAGCGGGCCGGCGGGGTCCAAAATGACGGTGTGGCCGTGGATGTCGACCTTGCGGGCGGCTTCCCACTGGCGGCGCACGGTGGTGTCATGCAGGCGGGCGTAGTGCCCGGTCATCTGCGCAGAGTCGTGGTCGAGGATGCGCCGCACCACCTCTTGGGGAACGTCGCGGTTGATCAGCCGGTGCCCGAGGGTATGACGCCACTGATGAGGCGTCAGGTGCACCGGCTGGCCATGTTCGTCGCGGATGTCGCAGGTGGCCAGCCAGCGCAGTAGCGCCGCCCGATAGGTGGGGCTGGCGATCGGGTGGCTGCCGTCGATGTTTTTCGTCGGCCGTGGGAACAGGCCGGGTGTGCCGGCCGGCCAACGTTCGGCGATGCGGTGACGATGCTCGGTAATCAGTTCGCGCAGTTGGTCATCGATCGGCACCAGCGCTTCGCGTTTCATCTTGTGGTTGTAGTAGCGCAGATACGGGGCGGCCTCGGCGTCGGCGACCAGGCAGTCGGCAGGCAACCGCAACGCGTCGGTGACCCGCAGCCCGCAGCGCATCAGGATGATCGTGATCAGCCGGTGGGCGGGGTCGGCGAACTGGGCGAGGTTGTCGGGGTGCTCGAGCTGGGCCATGACGTGTTCGGCCAGCGCCCGCGGCAGCCGTTCGGCGCGTTTGGGGTAGTCCTCGGTAAAGAACATCGCGTCAGCGGGAAGCGCAGTGTCCCAACAATGTTGGCGGATTGCGGCGAAAAACCGGTTGAGCAGACCGATGTGGCTGGCGCGACGTTGCGAGCAGATGCGCTCACCGCGCAGGTCGGCGAGGTAGCGTTCGAGCACCGACCGGTCGATCCGGTCGATCCCGGTGATGCCGATATCGGCGAGGAACCGCGCGAAGCGGGTGATCACGACGACCGGTCTGCCGCCGCCGGCTTCCAGCCCCAACCCGCTTGATAGTCGCCAACGAATCCAGCGTTTAGCCAAATCCCGCAGCCACGGCTGAGGTATCCCACCGAACCGCAGGGTGCGGTCACCGTCGTAGCCGAGGCGCCGCATCCGCCAGACGTCGCGGCCGAATTCGGCTTCCCAACCACTGGCCTCGGCCAGATCAGCGATCGCGCGGTAGGCGTAGCCAAACAGGCCTCGCGCACGATTATCGTTGATCAACGATGGGACTCGCTCATTCCAGGCGTGTTCATCATGGTCGAGCAGGGAGGCCACATCCGCCTCGGCGAGCATCCGCACCACACGCATCACAACGTGCGCGGTGAGCTTGCCCTGCCGTTCGTCGTGGCGACACTGCAGCACGTACTGCATCTCCAGCTTCAGCTGCGGGTTCAGCCGATCGAGCCGAATCACCTCGCTGGCCAGGCGCCGGGTTGCAGCGAAGCGGTCGGCGAACTCCTCGATGTCGGGTCGCCCGTTGACTTTCCAGGTGTTGGTGTGAGACTGGCAAAACGGTGATGTCCCTTGCGCCCACAACTGGCAGTGCGGGATGCGGCACGTTTTGCCCGCAGCCAGCTGTTGCGTTGCCGCGGCATCGGCCAGCCACGCGTTCAGGTCCGGCCGACCGGCTCGCTGCCATCGCTGAGCGTGTAGACCGCACAAACCGCCACGGGCAGAACCGTATCCGCAGCCTTGCACCCGGCAGCGTTGGTTAGCGCGTTGCCGGCGCCAGCGTGGATCGGTCGAGCGAACGAACTGCTCCAAGTCCAGGCGTCCCTCGTCGACCCATCGATGCAGATGCCCCTGACACAAACCACGCCCGCACGCCGTTCGCCCACATTCCTCGACCCGACAGGTGCCCCCGCCGAACACCGGGTCCTCGGGACCGAATTCCATGACATCGCTGCGGAATTCGCTGCGCACCGCCGCCATCAGCTTGCCCAGCAGCCCAGATGAGACACCGCCGGGAACCGGGGCGGTCACCAGCTCACCTGCTTGTCGGCAAACCAGCCCGCCTGCTCCATCACCCGGCGAGCGTCCTCAACAGTCAGGTGCCCGTATGTCGAACTCGTGGTGACCACCGACGAATGACCGAGCAGCCGTGCCACCACCTCGATGCCAATACCATCGCGCAGCATCCGCGTCGCGGCCGTATGCCGCAGCCAGTGCGGGCCGAAGTCGATCCCGACCCGCCGACGCATCCGGCGCACCAGGTCGTAGACCGCGGCATAAGTCAACGGATGCCCACGCGGGTGACCCCACAAGTTGACGAACACGTAGTCGCTGTCTTCTCCGAACAAAAGAATCGTGTATTGCAGCAGTTAGTCTGTGATGCCCTTTCCTGTTGTGACACACGGGTAATTCAACTTATCCCAGGGCAGGGCAGGAATCTGTGGCAACATCGGGACCCTCGCAGCGAGGCTGGTGGATAACACCGACGACGGGGCCGCGGATGTCAGGCCGGGGCATGGGCGTCGTGCCAGGCCCGCCAGATTTCGGGGCGGAGTCGGCCGCGGTCGGGCACCGACAGTCCGATGCTGCGGGCCCAGGCGCGGACTTCGGCGGTGCTGGGTTCAGGTCCGGCCGGGGCCTGGTCGAGGTCGGTCGCCACGACCACGTTGTCGGGTGAGATGCGTTGCAGGGCCTGGTGTTCGGTGGTGGCCCACGCGTGGGCGGCGGCGAGGAAACGGTAGGTCCATTCCTCGGCGAGCTGGCGGGTCTCGCAGAACACGACCGGGACGGCGGGCCAGCGGATGTGCAGCTCGGCGAGCCCGTCGGCGACCACGGCGGGACGGACGTGGTCGAGCTTGAACAGCTGCGAGTAGCGGTCCTCGACCACGACCGCGGCCCGAGGCAGGGCGGCGAGGTCGGCGACCTGGTAGCGCAGCTTGCCGCCGGTGAGGCTGGCGACCAGGTCGGCAAGGGATTTACGTTCCACGCTGGCGACCAGTGCGCCGTCGACGATCAGCCCGTAGTCGCCGCAGGGCAGCGCGCGTTTGACCGTGGTCACTTGTTGGGTGGCGAACCGGTAGGGGTACTGCTCGTGCGCATCGACGACGATCCGCAGTTCCGCGATCCCGTGCGCGCGGGCAGTGGGGGTACGCACGTTCGGGCGGGCCTGCTTGCGTGTGCGCGGGGACTGCCAGAACACCGCGTCGCGACCCCGGGCGGTGGTGTAGACGAGCTGGGAGCGGTTCTCCCGGGCCCGGACGCAGATCACGTCGATCGCCGCGCCGCGCCGCCGGCACGACCGCAGGCTCACGCGTTCGACGATCACCGCCTCGGCCGGCCAGTCCTCGGTCGGGACCGGGTAGCAATACAGCGCCTTGGTGCGCGGCCAGGTCCCTGACGTCCGGAACACCAGGTCGCCGCCGGCGAGCGGGATCCGCAGCAGGTACGGCAGCCGAGAGTCTTCGTCCGGGTTGACCGCGATCAGTAATTCCACAACCCCATAGTGTCGTCCGACCAGCAGAACATCGCCGCGGCGGCCGGCGCGGCGAACTGGATGGGGGTTGCGACGCATCGCACGCCCGGTGTTTGCGGTACTCCACGATGCCATCGACAGCTGGGGTCAGGGTGGCATCCCCGCTGACCCTGCACCGTCGACCCGTGAGTCATGTTTGCCTACTCTGAAAATGGTTGGTGACCAATCATTTCCGGATTGGACGAATCGAAGAGCCGTCACCGGCGGTTCGCTCGCCGCGCGGGTGTGCTGATGGTGGTGCGGCCTGCGGTGGCGGCAAGGTTGGGGATGCCGAGGTGGGTGGATGTGGTGCTGCTGGCGGTGATCTGCTCGATTTGGGCGAGCTTGGCGCGCGCGCCGGCGAGGCTGACCTTGAGGCCGTCGACCTCGCCGTGCCAGCCTTCGCGTTCGGCCTCGGCGATGCGGGCAAGGAGGTTGTCGCGGATCCCGATGATGCGGTCGCGCTGTCGTGGGTCCACCCGCAGCAGCGAGCATCGCAGACAGCTGTGCTCGTGGATGCAGCTGGTGGAATAGGCTCTGCCGCAGGTTCCCAGCGCGACGCGTCGGCGTTCGAAGTGCCCGAGGAAGTCCTCCCATTCCTCCTCGGTGGGTTGACGGTATTCGGCGGCGGGCCGTAGCGTGCGGCGGCGGGCGATGAACGCGCGATGGCCGTTGATAACTTCCTCGGGGTAGATGGCCTTGTAATGCATCGTCGAGTTGATGTCTTTGTGCCCGACCACGAGTTGGGTGATGTGCGGAGGCATCCCGTTCATGACGGCGTCGGTGATGAACAGCCTGCGCAGGTCGTGCGGGCGGAAGATCAGGGGTTGGCCGCTGGCGTCGGTGATTCCGGTGTGGCTGAGGGCATCTTTGAGCATGTCGCGGATGGCGGCTTCGGTGATCGGCCGGTTCTCCACTCGCAGCCGGCGTTGGAACAACAGCGGTGCGGCTGGGTTCCAGATGCGTTCGTGCCGGTCATAGTCGACCACAAGAGGAACCGCGCCGCTGTCGTCGCGGACTCGGGAGACGATCGCCGAAAGCACATCGGCCAGCTCCGGGGAAATGACCAGAAGACGCTCGGTGTCGGTCTTCGACGGCGCGATATGCAGCAGCGGGATGAGCTCGCCGGTGGAGGGCAGGGTGTATTGGACGAAGCTGTGGTGGCTGAGTTCTTTCAATTCCTCGATGCGCAGGCCGGTGGCGCGAAGGACTTCCACGGCGGCCCAGGTCCAAAAACCGCGGTGCTCTTCAAGGGTGAGGTCTCGACGCTGGCCGGTCTGCGGGTCGTCGGCCCACATCCGGGCGCTCGCGTGCTGGGAGGTGATCGAGCGGCGCAATCGCTGGCCTCCGGCGGTGAATTCCTCACCGGGAGCGACACGTTGGGTGGCGGCGAGTCGTTCGGCGGTCTCTCGTCGTCGCTGATCGACGGTCGCAACCAGGACGGGCAGGATCGGCATCCGTTCGCGGGTGCGCTGATCCATGCGCGACTTGCGGCGCCGGCGTTCCTTGGCGTGGGAGATTTCGTCCAGGCGGATCGGGCACGGCACCGCCCACGGGCCCCAGCGGGCGGGATCTTCGGTGGCCCAATGCGCGATGTCGAGATAGAAGGCCCGCACCACGGTCAGGCAGTTCAGTGCGCTCGCGCGTGGCCGGGTGCCGTGCTCGGTGGTGACGAGCTGGAGCCGCTGCTTCCACGCCGTTGCGACCGCCGGGGCGAGCCGCAGATCGTCGATTCCGTTGTGGTGCAATTCGAGATCCTTCCAGAACAGGCGCCCGAGCTGATAGGCGAGGTGGCGAAGGCTGGCGTAATCCATGCCGACCTGACGCTCACGCAGGTAGTCCACCAGCAGGTCACGCACCGGACGGCAGGCGATCTGGTAGCGGTCGATGAGTTCCGCGATCGGCACCTGTCCGCGGGTGCGGAACACCCGGACGGTGCGGGGAGCGTGGTCCGGGAACACGCCCAGCGCGTGAAGTGCTTGGTAGAAGCTCAGGTTGTTGCGGTTGCGTCGGTTGCCGATGCCTTTCTCGGAGACGTAGTCCAGCAGCTCCAGGCAGTCGCCGACGACGATGTCGCCGATCCCGCCGCCCTTGGCGGCCATGATGGTGGCGACCCGGCACAGCACCTCGATCCGGGTCGCCGGGGCGGCCCCGACGATCGAGCGCTCCGTGCCCCGCTCGATCAAGGTGCTCAGTTCGGCGAAGCCGCCGGGATCGCGGACGCGGGCCATATCGGTGGCCAGGAAACGGACAGTGTTGGGTGTGGTGAGCCAGCGCAGCGACGGACGAATCACGTCGGCGCATATCAAGATTCGCAGGGCGCTGCCGAGGTTGAGATAGGACTGCTCGGCCAAGCCGATCCCGTTGGCGCGGATCCAATCCATCACCACCGACCGCCACGCCGTCGTGCCGGGCGCGGCTTCGGCACCGCTGGCATCCCAGCGTTGCTGCCAGCTGTCACCCGGTTGGTCGGCGAGCCAGTCCAACGTCCTGCGCAGCCCGCGGCGTCGTTGAGCCTGGGTGTTGGGCTTGTCGGGAAGAAACGGGGCAGCGAAGAGCCGTTCCAGCACCTGTTCGCGGGTCTGCTGGGTCGTCGCCCAAACCGGTGGTCTCGCGCGCGGCGGGAACCGAACCAACAGCTGCGTGATCTCTTCGGTCGGCCGGCCGGCCGGGTCCGGTCGTGCCACGGTCGGCGGCGGTGGGTCGAAGTGGCGGTGGCGTCCCTTGATCGTGTTCATGCCCGGTCCCGGCGGAACAAGATGTCCAACGACTCGGGTCGATACCGCAACGACCGTGCCGATTCGTCCTGTGCGCCAAGCTGATTGCGCTCGCGGGCGTGGTGGGCGACGATGCTGGCGACGATGTCGTCGACCGGGGCGGTCGTGTAGATCTGCGTGGTCGACAAGTGCGCGTGGCCAAGGACCCACTGCACGTCCGTCAGCGGCATCTCGGGGTCCCGGGCCATCCGGTAGGCGGCGGTGTGTCGCAGATCGTGCAAAGTCCAGTTGGCTCCCAGCGCGGTGTTGGCCCGGGTGAACATCGCTCGGGCAGCGTCGTAGGTCAACGCCCGGAACGGGCGACGCAGCGTCCACCACAACGGCTCGTCCCGCCCCGCCGGCACCAGCCCGTCGGTCTGCGCCTGGTAAAGCCGCAGCCACACAAACGCGTCCGGCGACGCCGGCAGCTGCTGCAGCGCCCGAGTTCCTTTCCGAATCACGGTGATCAGCTGCTGACCCGGATCGACGTCGCCTTGCCGGACACCCAGCAGCTCCGATGCTCGCGCACCCGTGGAAACCCAGAACGCCACCAACGCCCGATCCCGCAACGACGGCAACAGCGCGAACAATTCGTTGAACTTCTCATCCGGGATGCTGCGCGGCACTCGGTCGGGCAGGCGTGGCCGAAACTGCCCGGACCGCTGCGCGCGTGCCCGCTCCATCGGGCTGCGATGCGCATTGGCGCCCCGCCCCCGGCGTCCACGGGCCAACGGGAACGGGTTGACGATCGGGCCGGTCCCGCAGTCGAGGTGAAAGTCGTAAAAGTGTCGCAGCACGCTTTCACTGTGCGCCGCGGTCGCCGCCGCGTACTTCGTTCCGGGCGAACGCTTTCCAGTCATCGCATTCGCGGTGCCCGCCGCGCGCATCTTTGCCCCCAACGTGGATGCTGGCTGCTGCTGGACCGGCTTGTCGACCACCTGCAAGCGGCGGCAGAACTCGCGGGCCTCGAAACGAGTTGCCTGATCCCACGGCACCCCGATCGCCCACAGAAACCGAAACCAACGCAGCAG
>DATJBA010000182.1:0-13740 GCA_035515675.1 Mycobacterium sp. | reverse complement strand
GACGATGCGAAGGCGTGGCGGGCGATGGCCGCGCACGTGCGCCGCGCCGCCGAGCACGCCGGCGAGCCGTGCCTGGTCGCGATGGACCTGGGCGGACCGAAACTGCGGACCGGGCCGCTGCAGCCGGGTCCGCGGGTGGTCAAGCTTCGACCGCAGAAGAACGCGCTCGGGCAGGTGACCGCCGTTGCGCACGGGTGGCTGACCGGCGTGGGGGAGCCCACCACCGCACCCCGGCCGGGTGTGCCCTGCATCCCGGTGCCGCGGGAGTGGCTTCAGCGTCGACGGGCCGGCGAGGTTCTGGCCCTGCGCGATGCGCGCGGATCCAAGCGGCGCCTGGTGCTGCGCGCCGTCGGTGAAAACCACGAAACTTCCGGGGGTTTCGTGATCGACGCCGCGAAGACCACCTACCTGGTGACCGGTACCGTGCTGCACGTCCAGGGCGAGGACGATCCCGCCGGGATCGGCGACCTTCCGCACGCCGAGCTGAGCCTGTTGTTGCGCCGCGGGGACACCGTGGAGCTGACCCGGGACTGCTCTCCGGCGCCGGTGACGCCGAACGGGCGGCCGCGCATCGGCTGCACCCTGCCCGAGATCTTCGATCACGCCCGCGTCGGCCAAAAAATACTGCTCGATGACGGCGTGATCGCCGGCCGGATCGACAGCGTCAGCCCCGAACGGCTTGTCATCCGGGTCGAGCACGCCGCCGAGCGCGGATCCCGGCTCAGGGCCGGCAAGGGGGTGAACGTGCCGGACACCCGCCTGCCCATTTCTGCGCTGACCGAAGCCGACGTCGCCGACCTGGCCACGGTCGTCGAACTCGCCGATGTGGTGCAAATGTCGTTCGTGCGGAACCCGTCGGACGTCGTGCAACTGCTTGACGAGCTCGACAGGCTCGGCGCCGATGGGCTTGGGGTGATCCTGAAAATCGAGACGCGCCAGGCATTCGAGCATCTTCCGCAGCTGCTGCTCACCGCGATGCGCCGGCCGCGACTCGGGGTGATGATCGCGCGCGGCGATCTCGCCGTCGAGTGCGGCTACGAGCGCCTCGCCGAGCTGCAGGAGGAGATCATGTGGCTGTGCGAGGCCGCGCATCTGCCGGTGATCTGGGCTACCCAGGTACTCGAGCAGCTCGCGAAAACCGGCAACCCCACCCGCGCCGAGATCAGTGACGCCGCGATGAGTGCGCGGGCGGAATGCGCAATGCTCAACAAGGGTCCCTACATCAACGAGGCGCTGGCCGCCCTGGACAACATCCTGCGGCGAATGGCAGAGCACCACTACAAAAAGAACGCGCTGCTGCGTTCCCTGCGGTCGTGGCGGCCCGACATTCGGGTCGGGGCCGTCGGCGATGCTTTCGAACGCGCGCGCTGAATGCCTGGGACTTTGGGCTCAAAGGCGGATCAACGCCTCATCGAACCTTTTCGTGCAGCCACACAAAGTCGTGGATTCCGGCTAGACGCAGCGTGATCCGCTGCCGCAGCGGCCACGCCTGCACCACGTCGCGGCCGCAAAGCATCTCCGGTCGCTCCAGCTGGTATGTGTGTCCTTTCCAGGCAAGCTGGCACGTCCCGGCGGCCATCACGTTGCGGTACCAGTCCGTCTTGGTGCCGTAACCCAGCGGCAAGAGAAAGCCGTCGCCGTAAGCGTGAGCGCCCAGCGCCGTTTGGTAGGTGCGCCCACTGCGGCGCCCCAGGTGAGTGAGAAGTGCGAACGGGGAACGCTCGGTTCCCGCGCTCTTGCGAGTGAAGTCGTTGTACCTTTGGGCAGCGCCACCCCTGAGCAGTTCCCGGTTTCGTCTGACGACCCTCGGCAACACTGACACCGTTGTCAGGACCGCGCCGCCGCCAAGAGTCAGCACGGCGAGGGCGAAGATGCCGACCAGCCGTCGTCGACGAATATGCTTGTCAGGACGCATAATCGGCTCCCGCGGTTTGGCCGAGGATTTCCGGGAGGTCGTCGCGTGTGATGTTGAGTTGCTGGAAGTACGTGTCGGTGTCCCAGTGGTTATGGATGTCAGTGATCTGGTCGGCCGCGTTAACCCGCAGGAAGCAGCACACCGCCATCCGGTAGGTCGCCTTGGTCGCGGCAAGCGTGCCGGTTTCGATCTCCTCGACCGCGACCACACCATCGTCACAGAAGATGTTTTGTATCTTCATGTGCAGATCGGGGAATGCGGCCATATTGGCCTCAATGGCACGGCGCACCGCTTCCCTGGTCAACGTCACCTCCCCGGGATGAAGCGGATTGCGGCCGGACACCCGAGGCGCAAGCACTGCCTCTAGCCCGTCGAGGTTCTTGGTGTTCCACGCCCGGAAGAACATCGCCACGACGTCGACCGGCTTGGCGGTGGTCGGACTCGGGGAACTGGGGCGAGCTTCCGACCCCGGCGATGAGTACAGGCGCTCCAGCAGCGAGTGACCGATCCCAAGTTGGTGCGCCATGGCTGAAGGGTCGAAGTATTCGATACCCCGACTGATCTTTCCCTGCCTCATTTCGAACACCACGTGCGCCTTGGTCACGACCGTCCGCTCGGATCCCTCGGGAATGACGGTGACATCACCCAGGACTACGGGGCCGCGAATCGTGGCGTGCGTGTCGTAACTGACGCAGGCCCACTGCTCGCCGGCCTCGAGATGGGTGATCTGTTTTCTGCCCCCGGCGGGTTGGCCCGTAACCATTGACGCCGACCGCCCGCCGGCCAGGCCGATCTGCGCCATGCCCCCGTAAACGGCACCAGTCGGGACCACGGTGAACTCGCCGTCGGGCTGCCAGCAGGCCAATTCGGCATCGACGTCATTGCGATTGGTCGCCTCAACCCACGCACGAATCATGGCCAGGTTCTCTTGCTCGGACATCAACGCAGACCTTTCGCGCCACTGCCACTCTCAAATCGTCACCGGAACACCACGATAGCAGGAGTATGATAGTCTCTCTCATCTGATAGTAGCAACCACATTTATGGCAGTGCCCGCGATCGCACCCGCATCGCGGAGCGCGCCCCGATTCTTAACCGAGAACCCGATCTGAGGAACCGTGTCCCATGCAGTCGTTGGTACTGTCGAAGCTTGACCTTGGCGATGAGGCTGTCGAGGTCGTCGAGCGCAAGGGCCTCGGCCATCCCGACACCATCTGTGACGCTTTGGCCGAAACGCTATCGCGCAACCTCTGCCGCGAATACCGGGAGCGGTTCGGGCGCATCCTCCACCACAACGTCGACAAGGTGTTGCTGTGCGCCGGGCAAGCGATGCCGGCCTTCGGCGGCGGCGCCATTATTGCCCCGATCACCATCTACCTGGCGGGCCGTGCCACAGCCAAGGTCGGCTCGGACATCGTCGCGATCGAAGAGATCGCTGTCGAGGGGTCACGAACCTGGATGCGCGTCAATCTGCATGGCCTGGATCCCGATCGGAACGTGCGATTTCAGACGCGCATACGGCCGGGTTCGCAGGACCTGCAGGCACTCTTCTCGCGTGAGCGCCAGGACCAGCCGCTCGCCAACGACACGTCGATCGGCGTGGGCTATGCGCCCATGAGCACGCTGGAGAGGCTGACGCTGGGCATCGAAAAGCATTTGAACGGGGATGATCACGCCCGAGCGCACCCCGCTCGCGGGGAGGACGTCAAAGTCATGGGCATACGGCGCGGCGGCAGCCTCCACCTGACCGTCGCGTGTGCGATGATCGGTCGCCACCTTCGCGATATCGGCGATTATCTGGCCGAAAAAGCCGCGGTTGAGCAGGCCGTCTTGTCACTCATGGCCGAGCATGGCTTCGAGAGTTCCGAGGTCGCTGTCAACGCTGCCGACGACCCGGCCTCCGGCACTGTCTACCTCACCGTCACGGGCACATCGGCCGAAGCGGGGGATGACGGCGAGGTCGGCCGCGGGAACCGGGTCAATGGATTGATAACGCCGTATCGTCCGATGAGCCTTGAGGCAGCCGCCGGCAAGAACCCGGTGGCGCACGTGGGCAAGATCTACAACGTCGTCGCGCGCGATATCGCCGAGGCGCTCGTGGCGGCCGACGTGGGAATTGCCGCGGCCCATTGTCTGATGGTCAGTCGGATTGGCACACCAGTTACCCGTCCAGCAGTTGTGGATCTCAGACTCGCGACGAAGGATGGACTTCCGATTGATCAATTAAGAGAACGAGTTGAAGACACCGTCGCCGCTTATCTCGCCCGAATTCCCCAGCTTATCGATGGTTTTGTCGCTGGTACGATCAGCGTCGTTTGACAACTGAGCAACAGGCACTCGGTGCAGAAGCGCGGCGCTGCGCCCGTCGATGTCAGACGCGGTGAGAGCGAGTGACCGGTCCGCGAGGTCAGAGAGCGCCCTCGCGGTCGCGAGTTTTCGCCGACCTCGCTCACCATGTAGTCGGACACACCCCTACGCTGGTCACAACTGGGGTTTTGAACTGTTGCGTGTTGAGTGTATTTGAGTGTGCGTTAGTGTGTTCTGATTGGTGTTGTGCGCGCGGGCCGTCGGACCCCCATAGTCAGTGAGCATGCTCGATGATGCGCTCGACATTTTTCCTCTCCGAGGAGTAGTCAATGTGATTCGTCTTGGACGGCGCCGCACACCGTTTGTGGCTTTCCTCCGCGTGCTCTTGGCCGTACCCGTTGTGCTCGCCTTCGTGGTAGTGGCGTTCTATTTGATCCTGCTCGCCTATTCGCCGCTGCTGCGGTTGAAGTGGTTCAGTGACCGGACGCGCCGATTCAGCAAGACGGCGAACCGTCATGTTCTCAGCAAGATCGCGGGAACCAGGCTGGGGATGGTGTACTTCAACCTCAGCGCGTTGCACCACATCGGGCGGCGCAGCGGCCGGGCGTATACGACTCCATTGAGTGCATATCCGCTCGGTGATGGTTTCGTCTTGGCAGTCGCCTATCCCGAAGTCGACTGGTGCCGCAACATTTTGGCCTCCGGCACATGCCGTCTCACCCGGAATGGTGCGGACTATGAACTCCAACGGCCGGAGATGATTCCTGTCTCGCAGGCGATGAAGGCCTATCCGCTGCTGGTGAAACCGTTCATCGTGGCCCCCGGCACGAAAAAGTTTGTGTGGCTGCACCGGGCCGATTCACCCGTGACCGCCTGATCTCCCGATCGCCCAAACTCACGCGGCGGTCCGCGACGACGTGTTCGGCGACAGCGGGTTTCCGCAGATGCCGCTGCGCATCGGCTGGAGGCCGGTGGAGGCCGATCCGCTCCCGGCGACAGCCGCCGGCCATTGGCGGACGTTGCCGACTGGCTGGACCCGGTGGCGAGGTGACCTGACGGTGTGGCCGCGGCGGCGGACGGGACGGAACCCGCCGCGGTGCAGCCGATTCCAAAATGCCGGTCAGTTGAGGCCGGAGCCGCCGAGGCTCGGGTAACGGTGCGGTCGGGTGGCCCGAACCGCCCGGTCGGCGAGCTTTTTCATCAGAACGGCCATCCCCCGGTTGTCCAGCAGCGACTTGCCGGCACCGATATCTTTGATCACGCTGGGCAGCTCCGTGTTTTTGAGGTCTTTGACCAGATATCCGCTGGCACCGGCCAACATCGCGTCGAGCATTGTCTCTTCCGAGAGGTACCCGTCCAGCATCAGGCAGTGCAGTCCCGGGCTGCCGGTCAAAAGAGCACGGCACAAATCGATGCCATTTCCGTCGGGTAGGCGCACCGGCACAACCGCCACGTCTGGCGCGGCCGCGGGAATGCGTTCGAGAGCGTCGGCGACCGAGCCGGCAACCCCGACGACGGTCAAGTCAGGGTCGCCTCCGAGAAACTCGCACAGCCCGCGACGTACCTGCTGGTCCTCGTCGATGACGAATACCGCTACCCGCGGCACGGGTAACGTAGCCGTCTCGGACATGGCACCGCCCTCCGATGATCTCGCAGCCCCAATATGGCGCTGTCACCAGCTAACGAGATCTGAAGGTGCGTGCTTAGGGACATCGGTCCCCAGTTTTCTCGCTATTGGTCCAGACTTTCGTCGTCGTACGTCACCGGTCGTCGTAGGCGATACGGTGTCCTTACGACGCCCGCGTCTGAGGGAAAGGATCGCAGCGGTGAGGGTTTTCTTAGTCGATGACCATGAGGTGGTCCGCCGCGGCTTGGCTGACCTGCTTCATGACACCCCTGACCTGGAAGTCGTCGGGGAAGCGGGCTCCGTCGCCGAAGCGATGGCGATGATTCCGGCCCTCAGACCGGACGTGGCGGTGCTGGACCTGCGGCTGCCCGACGGCAACGGGGTCGAGCTGTGCCGTGATCTGCTCTCCGAGATGCCCGATCTGCGTTGCCTGATGTTGACCTCTTGCACCACCGACGAGGCGATGCTTGATGCCATCCTCGCCGGGGCGAGCGGCTATGTCGTCAAAGACGTCAAAGGGCTCGAATTGGCGGGCGCCATCAGGGCTGTGGGAGCCGGAAAGTCGCTGCTCGACAGCAGGGCCGCGGCAGCGTTGATGGAGAAGCTTCGCCACGGAACGCAAAAGACGGACCCCGTGTCCGAATTCACCGACCAGGAACGTACGCTCCTGGGGTTGCTGGGCGAGGGACTGACCAACAAGCAGATCGCCACGCGGATGTTCCTGGCCGAGAAGACGGTGAAGAACTATGTGTCGCGGCTGCTGGCCAAGCTCGGCATGGAGCGGCGAACCCAAGCCGCCGTGTTCGCCTCGAAACTCGACCGGCGCGCCGGACCGTGGGATCGCTGACGGGGCAAACCCGCGTGGCGGTCAAGTCCCGGCGCCGGTCAGCCGATTCGACCGTGACGTCAGGTGTAGAACGAGTCGAGAAGCTGCTTGTTGTTCTCGGCTACAACGGCCCTCTTCACCTTTAAGGACGGGGTGAGTTCACCCCGCTCGATGGACAGGTCGTGGTCGAGCAGCGCCCACTTCTTGATCGTTTCCCACCGGTTGAGCTCGGCGTTGAGCTTGCGGACGTGTTCGTCGATCAAGTCGCGCACCGCCGGCGACTTAACCAATTCGGTGTAGGCAGCGCCTGCGAGGCCGTGGTCGTCGGCCCAGCCGGCCATCACGTCGGGGTCCAGCGCGATCAGCGCCACACAGAAATTGTGGCCCTCGCCGAAGACGATGAACTGGCTGGCGTACGGGCACAGCGCGATGAACTTCGACTCGATCGCTGGCGGCACGATGTATTTGCCCCCGGAGGTCTTGAACATGTCCTTGATGCGGCCGGTGATGGTGAGGAAGCCGTCGTCGTCCAGGCTGCCCTTGTCTCCGGTGCGCAGCCAGCCGTCATCGGTGAACGCCGCGGCGGTGGCCTCGGACATGTTGTGGTAGCCCGCCATCACGTTGGGGCTGCGCATTTGGACCTCTCCGTCGTCGCCGATCCGCACCGACGTGCCGTCGAAGGGCAGACCCACGGTACCCAGTTTGTAGTGGTCGGGGCGGTTGACGAACCCACCGCCCGCCGACTCGGTGAGCCCGTAGCCTTCCAGGATCAGCAGGCCTGCGGCGTGGAACCATTCGGCGATGTCGTGGTTCAACGGTGCGGAGCCGGACACGAAGAACCGGATGCGGCCGCCGAACAGCCGACGGATTTTGCTGAACACCAGGCGGTCGAAGACCGCGTGCTGCAGCCGCATTCGCCACGGGACGTGCTGCCCGGCCCGGCGGCGACGGTCCACCTCAAGCCCGACTGCGAACGCCCTGTCGAACAGCCTGGCGGCGGCGCCGCCCTTTTCCTGTTGGGTGGTGAGGATGCGTGCGTACGCCTTCTCGAAGATCCGGGGAGCGGCGGCCATGAAGGTCGGCTGGACCACGGCGGTGTTCTCGACGATTTTGTCGACGCGGCCGTCGACCGCGCTGCGGAATCCGCAGGCCAGCTGGGCTGCGATGAGCACCTTGCCGAACGCGTGGGCCAGGGGCAACCACAGCAGCTGCAGGTCCTGCTCACCCAGCAGGTGGATCGCGTGGACGGTGGCGCCCTCATACACCCAGGCCCCGTGACTCAGCCGGACCCCCTTCGGCCGCCCGGTCGTGCCCGAGGTGTAGATCAATGTGGCTAACTGTTCGGGGCTGATGGCGTCGGCGGTCTCGCGCACGCACGACGGATGGTCGAGCAGATGTTTGGCGCCGAGTTCGGCCAGGTCGTCCAGCGTGATCACCCAGTCGCCGTCGGCGGCGCCGTCAAACAAGACCACCTTGGCGACGTCGGGCAACTCGGCGCGGCGCGCGGTGAGCTTAGCGAGCTGATCGGCGTTCTCGGCGAACACGATCCGCGATCCGGAGTCCGCCAGGATGTAGGCGGTGTCGGCGACGTTGGTGTTCGCGTAGACGGTGGTGGTGGCCGCGCCGGCGCACATCACCGCCAGGTCGGCCAGGATCCACTCGTATCGGGTGGCCGACACGATGCCGATCCGCTGCTCGGGCTCGATGCCCAGTTCCAGCAGGCCGGCCGCCAGCGGCTCGACCCGCTCGGCGGTCTGTTGCCAGGTGGCCGAAACCCACCGACCGGTGTGCAGGTACCGAAAGGCCTCTTTTTCAGCCGACTTGCTGACCCGGTCGAAGAACAACGCGGCCAAGTTCGGCGCGGGGGTGTCGACGGCCGGAGAGGTGGGAGCGTTCATTTCGTTCTCTTCCATCACTTGCCGGCATCGGTCGGCGAACATCGTTGTTCGGGTCGTGTTTATTGTGTGCTCGCCGGGCGGCAAGAATCTCGTAATTGCATGTTCTGGGGGCATTCGGGCGCGGGATCAAGCCGGTCCAGCTCACATCGGCCGGTTGGCCACGTCAGCCGCGTTGGTGGTTCACCACGAGGATCGAGCAGTCGATGTGGGGAAGACTCTCACTGCCGGTTCCCCCGAGAAGTTGTTTTATGTCGTGGTGATTCCGCGCGTTCATTACGACCAAGTTTGCGCCGTGGCGATTTTCGGCCAGATAGTCCAGGATGCCGTTGTGCGGTGCCGCACATTCCACATCGACGTCGGGATACTGCCGACTCCACTTCTGCAGCCGGCGACGGAGTTGTGCTGAGACTTGGTGGCTTCCGTCGGCGGCCGACTGATGATCGCCATGACCGCTTGGCCCACATCGGCAACAGCTGACCACCCGCAGCGGGGCTGCGCGCAGGCGCGCTTCCCGCATCGCATGGTCCAAGACCACGCCGTCGGCGGGCGACTCGTCCATATTCACAACGATGAAACCGGGTTGCGCTGCCCGCCTGTGATGCCCGCCGATGATGGCGACCGGGCAGCGCGCGGTGGTGGCGAGGATCTCAGCGGTGGAACCAAACCCGCCCGGCCGCACATGGTGCAAGCCGATAGCGCCGACGCACACCATGGACGCGGACCTCGACAGGTCAGCCAGCGCGCGCGCCGGCGCGGCCTGAACGATTCCCATTTCCACTCTTATCGGCTGATCGGTGGCTTGCACGGCCATCACGGCGCCGCGAACGGCAGTCTCTGCGGTGGCGAACTTGCGTGCGGCGTCCCCGGGGTTGACGGAGTCGCGCTCGTCGAGGGCGTAGACGAGGCGCAGCGGGATATCGCGGCTGACCGCCTCATCCACCGCCCACAGCGCGGTGTGCACCGCCGCCCTGGAGCCGTCGATGCCCACCACCACCCAGGGCGGTGTCAACGGTTCTCCCATCCTGAACTCCGTTGCTTAGTCGCGGACCACGAGCACCGAGCAGTTCGCGTTGCCGAGGAGGGGATGGCAGTTCGGTGTGACGAGTCGGGTGAGGCGATCGGCCTCGGCTCCGCCGGTCACGACCAAATCCAAGCGCTCACAGAGGTTTTCGAAAGTGCGCGTGGCTCCGGGGCGGGCGGCGGCGACCTGAACGTGCACGTCCGGGTAGCGTCTGATCCAGCTGTCTTCGCGCCGATCGACCAGCAGGACGGGCGCCTCGCGCAGTCGCGCCTCCTGCATGGCCCGGTGAATCACCGCATCATTGTCCGGTTCGTCGTTCAGCACAGCGGCGATCCATCCGGTGTCCATCGTTTCCACGCCCGTGCGGGGTCGCACGATGGCAACCGAACAGTGCGCAGCTCGGGCCACCGCGGCCGCTACCGGGCCGATCTGCGTGGTGGGGGTGCGCCCCGTTCCCATCGATCCCACGACTATCAACGCCGCGTCGAGGGACTCTTCGATCAACACCTCGTCGGGTCTCCCGCGCAGGATCGCCGTGTCTACGTCGACCGCCTTGCCCAGTGCTTGCACCTCGGCCTGGGCGCGTTGAAGTGCGGATTCGGCAAACTCGAGTCGCTGCAGAACCCCACTGTCTGGTTCAGCCTTGCGTGCGACCGGGTTGACATAGACGAGGCGGAGGGGAACGTCTCGGCTGACCGCTTCCTCGGCGGCCCATTTCGCGGCTTCAATTGCCGCGCCACCGCCATCGATCCCGACGATCACCCACTTGGAGGCATAGTCGACTGAGCTCATCTCGTCTTCCTCACTTCAACGGCCCTGCGGCGGTGTGCACCGTGTGCCGCTGCGTCGATGTTATCGGCCGTGCGCGGCGGCGGCAGGGGCCGTTCGACCTCGGTTGGGCGCCATTCGTACCTACACCGGTAGGACGCGATCCCCAAAGAATCAGGGTGGTGGCAAACGTTGTGATTGTGCGCGCTAGGTCGAAATGGGTTGCTCCGCAGGCAGCGCACCGGTCGCCTCGAACACCACCCGCCGACCGATCTCGACGGCGTGATCGGCGAATCGCTCGTAGAAGCGGCTCAGTAGCGCCACATCCACCGCCACCGGAACGCCGTGTCGCCACTCACCGTCCATGAGCACAACCAGAAGGTGCCGGTGCAAGTCATCCATCTCGTCATCCGCGTCGCGCAGCCGGGCGGCCTGATCCGCGTCAGCGGACAGCACCACCCGCCGGGCGCTGTCTGCCATCTCGCGTGCCACCCGACCCATGTCAGCAAAGCAGCCCAGCACCTCTTCGGGCACCGCGGTGAGCGGGGCGCGCCGTCGGGCGATCTTGGCGACATGCACCGCCAGGGCTGCCATCCGCTCGAGGTCGGCGGTGATCTCGATGGCGCTGAACACGACCCGGAGCTCACCGGCCACGGGCTGCTGCAGCGCCAGCAGTTCGAGCGCGGTTTGCCGGGTACGGTAGGTCAGTCCGGCGATCGTCTCGTACCCGCTGATCACCTCCTCGGCCCGCGTCGCGTCGGCCCGCAGCAGCGCCCCGGTTGCGTTGGTCACGGCCGCACCGGCCAAGCCGCAGATCTCCGCGAGCCGGTCGGTCAGCTCAGAAAGCCGCCGATGGTATACGGTTCGCATGGCGATGCTCCGCCCTGTAAATTCTGCGTTCGCTCGCATGTCGATCACACCGGTATCAACGCCGTCGACGCAAGGGTACGAAGTCCCGTTACTGAGAGCGGTTAGCCTCCAAGGCCCGGGCATTGAACGGCCCGTTTTGTTTCCGCAACCTTCATCCGACCTGGCGCCCAAGCGCGCGACCTATGGCCCGCAGCAGCGGTGACCAACGCCTCCTCACCGGCCAAGGGGCACGCGTTAACGTCAGTTGATCAGCGTGATTGATGCCTCGTCAGCTTGGGGCGATCAACACCTCGGCCGGCGCGACGGAAGGACGAGAAATGGTGAATCCCGGAGCGCATCGGGGAATCCTGGTCGCCGTCGACGGTTCCCCGTCTTCCGACCTGGCGGTGCGGTGGGCCGCCGAGGAGGCGGCCACGCGCAACGTCGTGCTCACCGTCGCGCACGTGGTCGCGCCCCTTGTGGGCGGCTGGAAGGGAGTGGGCATGGCGCCCACCACGCCGCCCACCGAGTTCGGCGAGTGGCAAAAGGTAGCAGCCGCGAACATCGTTAATCACGCCGTTGACACCGCCAAATCCGCCGCCGCGCGAAGCTCGGAGCTGCAGATCAACACCGAGGTGGTGTTCGCGCCGCTGGTGCCCACCCTCGTCGACCTCACCAAGGAGGCGCAGATGGCCGTGGTGGGGTGTCGGGGCCAGGGAGCATTCAGCCGCGCCCTGACCGGCTCGGTCAGCACCGCGCTCGTCCACCACGCACATAGCCCGGTGGCGGTCATTCACGACGAGATACCCCTCCCGAGATCACATGCGCCGGTTCTCGTCGGCATCGACGGCTCTCCCGCATCGGAGCTCGCCACCGCGATCGCGTTCGATGAAGCCTCCTGGCGCGGCGTCGATCTCGTTGCCCTGTACGCTTGGAGCGATTCCGATTGGCCGGACTTCCCGGGCGTGGAGCGGTCGGTCATCGCAGCTACGGCCGAGGAAACCCTCGCCGAGCGGTTAGCCGGCTGGCACGACCGCTACCCGGATGTCACCGTGCAGCGGGAGGTGGTCTTCGCCCATCCCGCCCGCCACCTTATCGAGCGCTCCGGCTCGGCCCAGTTGGTTGTGGTCGGAAGCCACGGTCGGGGCGGATTCGCCGGGATGCTGCTCGGATCGGTCAGCAGCGCAGTCATGCATGCGGCGCACACCCCGGTCATCGTGGCGCGCCAGCGCTGACGACGACCCCTCCACCGCACTGGTCGCCGGGCTGTCTCTGCGCCACAGCGGGATTGGCGTCGTGGGCCCCATTGCAACCGGGCTGCCTACGCCCACCATCCCCGGCGTCCGGGCGAGCGACGTAGCGCCCCTGATGATCCCGGCTGCCGGGATCGCGATCGTCGCGTTCTGCGACACCGTGCTGACGGCGCGCAGTTTGCGGCGCGCAAGGGGCAGGAGGTCCACGCGAACGCGGACCTGCGTGCGCTTGGTGTGATCAACGCCAGGACCGTATTTTCATGACCCTGCCCACCGCCGTCGGGGCGTTCCGGCACCGCTGAGGGCATATCGCCCTGCGCTGTCCGTGACCGTCGGCCGGCCCCGCGATGCCGTTGGGCCCTGCTGTTCACCTGGCCTGGGGGTGAGGATGAGCCCATTGATGCCACACGTGCAGATGGCTCGGCCGAGGAGTTGTCATGCAGACGCTGACCTTTGACCCGCATCGATGGTGGATGGCGCGCGTTGTGAGTCGAAATCCGCTGATACGCCGCACCGACCGCGTGGAAGTGATGGCGATGATCGTGGCCATTGTGTTGTCGCTGGCGGCGATTCCGGTCGCCGCAGCGGTGGGAACGACCGTGTTCGAAAGCCAACATCGCCTGTACGTGCAGCAAGCTCAGACCCGCCACCGGGTCGTCGCGACCGTCACCGAAGACAGCGGCGGCGCGGGCACCGTGGACGTGATGGCGAGCTGGATTACCGAGCGCGGCGGCCGCGCCGGCGCGGTTGCGTGGACAGCTCCCGTCAAGCGTGGTGACCGCATTCCGGTCTGGGTCGACACCGGCGGCAATGCGGTGGATCCGCCAGCGCTGTCCGCCGACGCCGGATTCGACGCGGCGGCCGCCGGGGCAATTGTCGTGTCGGTCATCGTGGCGATGGCCGGCTCACTGGCCGCCGCGACACGCTGCTGGTTGGACCGAATCCGCGACGGGCAATGGGAATCCGAACTGCGCACCGTGGTCGGCGATGACGGTGGCCGCACCAACGGCACAGGACCCGGGCGGCCGCGATGATCCCGTCGCCTCCAGGGATGCCAGCTCGTGGTGGTGGGAAGCCACCGGCGCGGCGGGTACGCCGGGATGCGCTTGGGCTCGGTGAGTTCGGCCGTTGCCCAGTCCGCGCGCGTTCCGGTGGTCGTGGTTCGTGGCGACGAGTACTGACCAGTCCGGGGTCGCTACAGCCCGGTCGGATAGGTTTCGGGTGTCTCACCGGCGGCCCACACGCTGGTGAACTCCAGCGGCTGGAGCGCCGTGGT
>DATJBA010000181.1:0-29900 GCA_035515675.1 Mycobacterium sp. | reverse complement strand
GATGCTGTGGGTGCAGGTAGGGGTTGACCCCGATGAGTCGGACAAGATCTACTTCAGCCCCGGCTATTGGCAGCAGTACGTCGTGGACCCTCACAGCGACGACCCCCTCGGCCTAGACGAGCTAGGGCTAGACGCGCTAGGGCTAGACGAGGAAGACGAGCTAGACGAGGAAGACGAGTAGGTTTCACTGGCCCCACCCCCTGGGGTGGCGGGTCCTCTGCCTTCGAGAGCCGACGCACACGAGCCGACAGGGCCAGGTAATTCGACAGCACGTCACCCAACTCGGTTGCGGTAACCCACAACTCGCTGGTCAGGGAACTACTGCCAACTCTGCGGGATAGCCTCTCGGTCTTGTCCAGCTCGGCTGCAATCACAAAGCACGTAGACGTGCAGTACGGCTTACCCTTAGCCTTCGGGAGAGTGCAACCTTCCCGAGCACAGCGAAGGTGCTCGGGCACGCCCGCCTCATTCTGACTGCGCCGTTTCAGTGCAGGCCAGGAGTTCCCTGCCGTGCGTGGCTGTCACGGCCCTACCCACACGGACCGATCACGGGCGGGGCCGAAAGTTTCTTCTTGCCGGTCAGCCGGGCAAGCTCGGTACACGAGCTCCCCACCACCGCGCCGACCCCCGCGCTAATGCTAGTCGGGCTGACAGGATTCGAACCTGTCAGTTGGCCTGGTACAGTTAATAGCTGTGAGTATGGGATATGTTGCGGCGCTTACCATCTCGGCAACCACGCCGTGGAGCAAGTGAGTCAATTGGTATGAGGAAGCATCAAGAGGAATTGTTGAGAGATCGTTGGGCACTGGCTAACTCGCAGGCCAGGGCGATTTTTCGACAGGATTTAGAGGAGACAGGGTGAAATTCAAGTGTAAAGAATGCGGCGCGGAAACCGTTGCCACAGATGAGTTTCGGTTTACGTCGGGATGCTATGGCTCTAAGGCTTTTTGGGAGGTCAAATTGAATTGCGGTTGTTGGGAAAAGGCGGAAATTCCAGGCGATTCGTACCCGCCGTTTTTGAAGATGAAAGGGGTTGGCAATGGCCGGTAAAAAAGGTCAACGCGAATTCGGTTAAATTCGCAAACAGACCACCAAAAGCGGTCGGTACCAAGCTAGTTTCGTGGGACCGGATACACGGCGAGGCAAGGTTGCCGTTCGTGACGTCAATCCCGCGTTAATTCGTTCGTGTTTCTCGGGACTAGGTACTGAGCACGCTATCCGCAACGGGCACTGTTACGGGCTCGTTCACGCGATCCTGGCCACAGCGGTCAGGGACGGGCTACTAGCGTCGAACCCTTGCGCTAGACCTCGCTTGGTCTGTGGACACGTAACCAGGCAAGTAAGTTACTCGACATTCCTGCCCTAGCCGACTGGGTTATCCGACGTGAGTTCAGTGATGACACTGGGCTTTTGGAGCTGTCTCGACGTTTGGATACCTGACGGAAGATCAAGTCGAGAAAGGCTCTCGCGGCTCTCGGCGGAAGCCGCCGTTGAATCGGAGCCGCACCCTTTCTGTCTATCATGTTCACGTTCACGATCTTCTTGTAGCTGAGTCTCGCTCCGAGGCCTTAGCTGGACCCCCGCGAGCGGGCTCGAACTAGGCGTGTGTCATCTTTTTGGGACCTCCGCTGGCCCGCGTGCTCCGGGCGTGGGCGAGTCGGTAGGAGGTGCTGCCGGTTTCGATGATCTGCCCGGCGAACGTCACCGTTTCCCAGGCGAGCTTGATAACGCGCCGGCGCGGCAGCGGAGTGACCATCGTGCCCAACCGGATCCGTTGTGTGACGGTGGCGGTCGCAGCCAGCACAATCCACCGATCGGCTAGTTCAGAGAAGGCGTAGTGAACTCGGGCTACTTCGTCGTTGCGGTAGAAGCACGGCGGCGGCCGCCCCGATGTTGTGGTTTTTGGACCGGAAGCGCCGAAAGTGACGGCGCCGCCTCTAGGCTCGCCGTGGTGCTGCTAGTGTCCGGTGCTGTTGCGGGCATGGGCGCCATCCCGAAAAGGACCGTGATATCGGTGCCCTGGTAAGCGTTGCAATCGACCGTGAAACCTGCAATGTCTGCGCTGTTGGTGAACTGCCACGCCGACGGGGTAACGTCCCCGTAGGGCGCCCATCCCTCACCGGAATTGCCGCCCGAGTTCGCGTAGATGGTCGAAGCGTAACCGGCACCGTCCGGGTATGCAGAGGACACCAGGGCGTTGGCCAAGCCTGATAGGTCGCCTCCACCCTGGTCGCTCCAATACCACTGCGGGTAGTAGCCCAGCTGCACGGTAATCCCGGCAGCGTCGAACGCGTCCACCACAGCAGCGAGGTTCGACAAGTCGCCGCCGTTCTCCTCCCAATCCAGCATCGCCACCGTCCCGCCGTTGTTGCCCTGCCACGTTTGAGCCTGCGAAGCGGGATCGTCGGTCGTCACATAGTGGTAGCCGATAACTGGGAGACTGTTCTGCTGACACCACTGCTGGACCGTCGGCCAGTACGGGTCCTCGTAATAGTTGCCCTCCGATACCTTATGGCACATGCCACTAAAGCCCTCCGGCACAAGCTGTTCCAGGAAGTCAATCGCGTCCTGTGTCGACGACCAGTTGTTGTTGCTGCAATCCGGGTAGAGCAGTGTCACGCCTTGCTCCAATGACTCGTGTGCGCAAGACGTTTCGTAATACGAACCAACCCGTCACGCTCGCGACGCACCTCCCAGCGCAGCCCGCCATCGGTCCTTACCGCGGTTGCGACCGCCCCGGCCTGCCGTAAGACTTGCCCGGCGCGCGTCGGCTTGCCGTATCTATTCATCGCGAACGGATCCCCTCCTTTGGTTATGTCACGGTCGACTACCTCAATGTGAGCAGCTTGTGAGCAGCTCATCGGGACGAGGTGTGACGGCTCGACAACGGTAACTTAATCAGCATCATTCCGACACCAGTTCCGACGACTTCAAGGGCACCCTCTTCCTAGAGATGGCCCGCAGGGCGTGCCCAATCACCAACGATGTGTTATGCCCTAGCCATGCCGCCGCCCTCTCAGGCGCACGCGTCATGATTCATCGCCGGGCTCTAACCTGCGGGTCCCCCGTCGGAACCGACAGCGCAGACCCCTCGATGCCCGGCACCGTCACTATGTTGAAGTTTGTTGATCTGTGCCCGGAAGAAGGCGGGCGGCGCACCCGCGCCCAAAACCGGGCCCAGCGCATCGCCACCGAACGCCGACACAACCGCGACGCCCGCCCGGCCCGCCAGGCCGAGTGCTCGGCCTACGTCGGACCGGCCCCACCCCACACCGACGACGACCCGCCACCGTTCTAAGACAACAGGTTTCGTCCTGCGCCGCCGTCGGATGACGGCTGCGGCATGGTGCCACGAAGGTGAGAACCTGCGGTTCAAAACGGCCATCCAGTGGCGTCGGTTTTGTACTTCCCGTTGAGCCCACTGCAAAAGTCGTCGGCAGTGCCGGCGAGCAAGATGTAATAGGTCTCGCCGCGGCGGCTTTCGAAGGACGTGGGGGTTGTCCAGCCGGCATCGCACATCGACGTTTCGGTGCCGGCCGTAGACCTACGCCAATTGGTCTTGGCGCAGCTGGTCAGGGCATCGACGTTTGGCGTGGTGCTCTTGGCCGCGACCAACATGGCGCCTCCCCATTGCCCGTCGTTGCGTCGGTAGGCCCGCGCCCCGAACCCGGCGTTGTTGGTCTGGCACGCCAACGCGCGACGCAGCACCGAGAAGGGGGCGGCGAGCTGCGGGTTGGCGACCGCGGCGGCGGCCGTGATGAATTGCGCCGCGTCCGAGCCGTCAACCTCTTGGACATTCGGGTTTCCCAGGCTGGTCAATTGTTGCGAGATCCCCTGCTGCGCTGCGGAGCCTCCACCGATGATCGGACCAGCGCCGCTGGATGTCATCGGGGGCAGCGTAATGGTGGGATCGGCGCTTGCAGTTGGTATCCCGGCAATACCTGCCAACGCCAGCCCGCACGTCGCGATACTCATACGGATCCGATACGCAATAACTCTCATGGCTATCTCCTCCTCGGCGGCATGGGAATTGGCATTGGCCCGTCAACCCGGCAGGTGTGCGTAGTCGGCACGGTGGCCGTCGGCAACCAACGAGTTGAGCACGTGGCGCGTCTGCAACCGGATGTATTCGTCGACGGTGTAGATCGGCCCGAAGTGCCAGTGCTTGAGCGCCCAACCGTGTGCGAGCAGCATGATGTCGAAAACGGTGAGGTCGACATCGACGTCGCGGGATACGCCCTGGGCGATACCGGCCTCGATCGCCGGGCGCAGCGGCGCGGCAGTGGCGATTTCGAGTTCCTTGATCTGCGTGCGACCGGCCGGCCCCAGTGTTCGGCTCTCCCGGTAGGTCAACACCACCCCGTCGAGGTTTTCGTCGACGATCTGGATGTAGCGACGGATCCCCGCGACCAATT
Source organism: Mycobacterium sp. (assembly GCA_035515675.1). Lineage (GTDB taxonomy): Bacteria > Actinomycetota > Actinomycetes > Mycobacteriales > Mycobacteriaceae > Mycobacterium. Next base: position 25,485 of record DATJBA010000181.1, on the reverse strand, counting down.
GTTCGACGACGTCGTCGCCGGTGCCATCCATGACGGGTGCCAGTTGATCGCGGAACACATCCAGGATCCGCACGATCGTCGCGAGCAGCAGGTCTTCCTTGCCGCCAAAGTACTTGTAGATCAAGCCGACGCTGACATTGGCCTCGGTGGCCAGATCCTGCATGGACATCTGGTGAAATCCGTTCTCGCCCACGACTATGACCGCGGCATCGAGCAGCTGCCGGCGCCGCGAGCTGGCCCGGGCCGCGCGCACTGCCTGCTCGACGGGAAGGTCACTGTAGTCGGTGGCCACGCCCGCCTCAGATGCCCAAGTCCTTGGCGATGATGGTCTTCATGATTTCGTTGGTTCCGCCGTATATCGTCTGGATGCGGGCGTCGACGAACGCCCGCGACACGCTGTACTCCCGCATGTAGCCGTATCCGCCGTGCGGTTGCAGGCAGCGGTCGGCGGTGTGCACCTGCAGGTCGGTGTCCACCATTTCAGCCGTGCCGCCCGTGCGGCGATCAGTGAACCGGTGAGGTGATCGGCCAGGCAGTCGTCGAGATAGATACGGGCGATATCGATTTCGGTCGCCAGCTCGGCGAGCGCGAATTGGCTGTGCTGGAAGCTGCCGATCGGTGAGCCGAACGCCTTGCGACCGCGGACGTAGTCGAGCATCTCGGCCACGATGCTCTCGGCGGCGGCTACCGCGCCCACTCCCAGTGCGAGCCGCTCCTGCGGCAAATTGTGCACCAGCTGGTAGAACCCCATGCCCTCTTGTTCGATCAGATTGCCGACAGGTACCCGCATATCGGTGAAGGTGAGCTCGCTGGTGTCCTGGGCGTGCAAGCCGATCTTGTCCAAGGTTGCGGCCGCGGTGAAATCCTGGTGTGTCCGCGTCCACCACCAGAAGTGATAGCCCCTTGTGCCGCTTGGGTGATGTGCGCACTGCGATCACGAACAGGTCGCCGCTCTGCCCGTTGGAGATGAACGTTTTGGCGCCGTTGATGACGTAATGGTCGCCGTCACGCACCGCCGTGGTGCGGATCCCGGCCAGGTCGCTGCCGGTGCCCGGTTCGCTCATCGCGATCCCGAGCACCGTCTTGCCGGTCACCACCCCGGGCAGCCATCGTTGTTGCTGCTGGGGCGTCGTCAGATCGGTGAGATAGGGCAGCACGATATCGTTTTGCAGGTTAAAGGCGATAGCCTCGGACGCCGCCCCGGCCCGCTGAAGTTCGTCGATCACGATCGCGTTGTAGCGGAAGTCGTCGACTCCCGGACCGCCGAGGTGCTCGGGTACCGAAAAGCCCAGCAGCCCAAGCTTTCCAGCCTCGATGAACAGCGATCGGTCCCATTGACCGTCTCTTTGCCAGTCCTCGTGGTTGGGGACCACGGTGCGTTGCACGAAATCGTGTACCAGTTGCCGGAACCGGTGATGCTCGGACGTGTATTCCAGGCGTGCGGCCATCGAGTACTCGTGTCAGTGGAAGGCGTCGCTACCGGTGAAAGCCTGGCCGAGGACGAGCTGGTGCATCTCTGGTGTGCCCTCGTAGGTCAGCACCGATTCCAGATTGACCATGTGCCGGATGACCGGGTATTCCAGCGATATCCCGTTGCCGCCCAGTATCGTTCGGGCGGTCCGGCAGATCTTGATCGCCTCACGGGTGTTATTGAGTTTGCCGAAGCTGACCTGCTCGGGACGCAGCCCGACGCTGTCCTTGAGGCGACCGAGGTGCAGTGACAGCAGCTGCCCCTTGTGCAGCTCGACCGCCATATCGACGAGTTTCGCCTGGGTCAGCTGAAATCCGGCGATGGGGCGGCCGAATTGGGTGCGCTGCATGGCGTAATCGAGCGCGGATTGCCAGGCTGAGCGCGCCGCTCCCATCGATCCCCAGATGATCCCATAGCGCGCCTCGGACAGGCAGGACAGCGGTCCTTTGAGACCCTTTGCTTCGGGCAGCATCGCGTCGGCGGGTAGCCGTACGTCGTCGAGCACCAGTTCGCTGGTGATCGATGCCCGCAGCGACAGCTTGTGGTGGATGGTGTTGGCAGAAAAGCCCGGGGTGTCGGTGGGGGCGATGAACCCGCGGATCCCGTCATCGGTGGCGGCCCACACGACCGCGACGTCGGCGAGCGATCCGTTGGTAATCCACATCTTGCGGCCGTTGATCACCCAATCCGAACCATCGCGCCGCGCGCGGGTTTTCATCGCCGCGGGATCGGATCCGACGTCGGGTTCGGTCAGCCCGAAGCAGCCGAGCAGTTCGCCGGCGGCCATGCCGGGCAGCCACTGTTGCTTTTGCTCCTGCGAGCCGAAGTTCCAGATCGCGAACATCGCCAGCGATCCCTGCACCGAGACCATTGACCGAACGCCGGAATCGGCGGCCTCCAGTTCTAAGCAGGCCAGGCCGTAGTGCACGGCCGAGGCCCCGCCGCATCCGTAGCCGTGCAAGTGCATGCCGAGCAGGCCGAGTTCGCCGAACTGCTTGGCGAGTTCGCGGACCGGAAGGTCGCCGATCTCGAACCACTCCGCGACGTACGGGGTGACATGCTCGGCGCAGAACTTTCTGACGGTGTCGCGCACCGCGATCTCGTCGCTGGACAGGGACGCGTCGAGGCCGAGCGGGTCGTCTCGGTTGAAGCCGGGCGGTGTTTTGGTGCTCACGGGGTCAGCCTGCCACTAAACGGCCGTCGTGAGGCCGCCGCTGACACTGATCACCTGTCCGGTGATGAACGACGCGGCGTCGGAGGCGAAGAACAGTACCGCTGCGGCGACCTCTTCGGGCCGGGCCAGGCGGCGGCCCGCGTCACTGATCGGCGACATCCACCGGCAGCGCGGTGATCAACTCGGGCCGCTCTTTCGCGGTGGCCGCTGCCGCCGCCTCATCGAGGTCGGCGGCGACGACCCGGCCTCCCTGTGCGGCGAACGCCAGCGCTATCGCCTTGCCGATACCCGATCCGGCGCCAGTGACAACCGCGAGCCTGCTTTGTGAATAGGCATTCATTCATGACGAATCTAGGTTCACCGGGGTCAAGGATCCCGGCTCAGCCGGTAGTCTCGCTGCATGCGACAGCTGGCCTGGCTGGGCATGGACATCATCGGCGTACTGGTGTTCTGCGCCGTTGGACGCGGCAGCCACCATGAAGGACTCAGCATCACCGGCGTCGCAACGACGGCATGGCCGTTTCTCACCGGAACCGTCATCGGGTGGCTGGCGTCCCGTGGCTGGCGGCGGCCCACGGCTGTGGTCCCCACCGGGGTGGTCGTCTGGCTGTCCACCGTGGTGGTCGGCATGCTTTTGCGCAAAGCCAGTTCAGCAGGTGTGGCAGCAAGTTTCGTGGTGGTGGCAGCATCGGTCACCGCGGTTCTGTTGCTCGGTTGGCGAGCGGTGGTTGGGCTGACCCTGCGGCACCGCGCTGACATCTGACGAACGATGGCACGGGCAGCAGACGACAGCTGGGATCCGGCCACCGGCGTTGGAGTGATGGCGACATTCGGAGCGGCCGCGAGGGCCGTGGCGACCGACAAAGGGCTGATAAACGATGCGTTCGCCGAGCCGTTGGTTCGCGCCGCAGGGGCGGAGTCTTTCATCCGGTTAGTCGACAACGAGCGGTTTGCGGATGACGACGGCGACGATCCGGTGCTGACCGGGTTCATGGATATCCTCGCGGCGCACACGCGGTTTCTGGACGAGTTTCTTGCTGCGGCCGGAAGGGCGGGCATTCGCCAGGTCGCGATCCTGGCGTCTGGTCTGGACACTCGGCCGTATCGGCTGTGGTGGCCGCATGGGACAACGGTGTATGAGATCGATCGCCCGGTTGTACTCGATTTCAAGTCCGAATTGCTACGCAGGCTGGGTGCCGAGCTGACCGCGAACCATTGCGCGGTTGGCATCGATCTTCGTCAGGATTGGCTGGCGGCGCTGCTGCGGGTCGGTTTTGACGCTGCTCAACCCACGGTCTGGATTGCCGAGCAGCTGCTCGTTGGGTACCTACCGCCCGACGCACAGAATCGGCTGCTGCACGATGTCACAGCGGTGAGCGCCGCCGGCAGCCGGTTCGGCGCCGATCACATGCCCACCTGGACCCCGTTGCATCTCGAGGCAGGGCGGGCGTTTGTCGACGGCTGGCGACGACACGGCCTGGACATCGGTCTGGCCAGCCTGACCTACCCGGGCGAATACCGTCATGTCCCCGAGTATCTGGCGGCCCACGGCTGGGAAACGGCCGAGCGGAACGTCGTTGAGTTGCTCGCGGACATGGGGCTGGCCAGACTGTGGCGTGGCGGCCCTTACGACATGGCGGTCTTCCCAGGGTATGTCACCGCCAGGCTGGTTAGGCCGGCCCGGAATGCATCCAGGTGACAGGCGTTAGACGATAGGTGATGCCCCAATCCAGCCAGTCGGCCCCAGGTGGTCGGCTTCGGTTCGTGTGGGCTGCCCAGGATGACCCGCTGGCACAGCCGCTGCTGGCCGAACTGGCCGTCGAGTACGCGCAGCGATACGGGGGAACGGCGCGCGCACCTGGCCTGGTTGCCTGTGTCGCCGGCCGAGTTGGCGCCGCCGGACGGCGGTTTGTCCCCCGCAAGCGGGAGGTGCCCCCAGATCGGGGTATTGCACGGCGTGCCGGTCACCGGCGGTGTGTTTCGGCGTTACGACGCCGATACCGCCGAACTCAAGCGGATCTGGACCGACCGCGCACATCGGCGCCGCGGTTACGCGAAAGCGCTGCTGGCAGCGCTGGAGGCGGAGACCGCTGCGCGCGGGTACCGGCGGCTGTACCTGATTACCGGCAATCGTCAACCCGAGGCCGAGGCGCTGTACGACGCGACGGGGTACACCCGGCTGGCCGCCGAGCCGCTACCGTCCTGGGGGCCGTTTCATCCAATCGCGTTCGAGAAGATCCTCAAAAACGGACCCGCATGACCGGTCAGCTGCATTTGGCCGGTCGCGCAACGGAGTCGGTGGACCTGTTGGCGGCACTCGAGCGATAAGCACCGTCCCGCTCTCGATCCTGGACTTGTCGCCGATCAGCGCCGGCAGCGATGCTGCGACGGCGTTGCGCAACACCATCGATCTGGCCCAGCGCGCCGAACGGTGGGGCTAATCGCCGGTACTGGATTGCCGAGCATCACTTCGTCGGCGTCGCGAGTTTGTCGCCGGCCTGCTGGTCGGACAAATCGCGGCCGCTACCAACAGGATTCGAGTGGGTTCAGCCGCTGTCCAGTTCAGCCATACCACGGCCGCCGCGGTAGTCGAGAATTTCGGGGGCTGACCTCATGACCAGCGCGAGCATCCGGGGCTCGGGGCCACGCGGCTGTCGGACTTCAAACCGATATCGCATGCGACATCGCTTTTCAGAATCGCCCCACCAAGCCGGGACAGGGATTGCTGATGGCAAGTGTGACCGGGACCTTCACCTGCTCACCGAGCCGGCGCTCCGGCCCGCTTCAAGGCCTGATCGGTGGCCTCGCGGATCGGGCCACGCCACACATCGCCGTGACCGGGCAGCAGGACGTCGGTGTCCAGCAAGGCAAGCGCGTTCAGGCTGCGCAGACAATTCTGCTGGCTGTGGCTGAACACCGCCGGCAGCAGCTGCGGCCCGCGATGACGCAGCAGTGGGTGGCCGGTGATCAGCGCGTCGCCGCTGGCCAGTACGCCGTCGATGACATACGAGCAGTGCCCGCTGGTGTGCCCCGGGGTGGAGATCGCCATCGGGTGGCCCGGCAGGCCGGCGGCCGTCTCGGCGGTCAGCGGCTGCGCCGAAGGGATGCCCTCGCGGATCAGGCCGCCGCTGCGCACCACGTGGACGCCCCACACTGCCCACCGAGGCCGCCAGATGCGCAGTGCGACATCGAAAACTGAGACCTGTTCCAGGTACTCCCGCTTGGCGTGACCCACTTCGTCGGCATGGCAATACACTTCGGTGCCGTACTCGCTGGCGAACCAGATCGCCGAGCCGAGGTGGTCGACGTGCGCGTGCGTCAGCAGGATGGCGCGCACGTCGCCGGCGTCGTAGCCCAGCTTCCGCAGCGAGGCCAGCACATCCTCCCGGTCCCCGGGATAGCCGGCGTCGATCAATATGACGCCGGTGTCGTCGGCGACCAGCGTCCAGTTAACGGCGTGACCCTGGGCAAGGTGCACCGCGTTGGTGATCTGAACAACTGTTGGGGCCGGTGCCATGTCCGCGAGTGTAGGAGTAGAAACAACAGGGTGGCTGAACTGAAACTCGGATACAAAGCCTCCGCTGAACAATTCGCACCGCGTGAGCTCGTCGAACTGGCTGTCGCCGCCGAAGGTCACGGCATGGATAGTGCAACCGTCAGTGACCATTTCCAGCCGTGGCGGCACAAGGGCGGGCATGCTCCGTTCTCATTGGCCTGGCTGGCCGCCGTCGGTGAACGCACCAACCGGATCGTGCTGGGCACCTCGGTGCTCACCCCGACCTTTCGGTACAACCCCGCTGTCATCGCGCAGGCCTTCGCCACCCTGGCCTGCCTGTATCCGAACCGCGTCTTCCTCGGTGTGGGCACCGGGGAGGCGCTGAACGAGATCGCGACCGGATACGAGGGCGAGTGGCCGGAGTTCAAGGAGCGGTTCGCCCGGCTGCGCGAATCGGTGCGGCTGATGCGGGAGCTATGGCATGGCGACCGGGTCGACTTCGACGGCGAGTACTACCGGCTCAAAGGCGCCTCGATCTATGACGTGCCCGCGGGCGGCGTTCCGATCTACATCGCCGCCGGCGGCCCGGCAGTGGCCAAATACGCCGGACGGGCCGGTGACGGCTTCATCTGCACGTCCGGCAAGGGCGAGGAGCTCTACAAGGACAAGTTGATTCCAGCGGTGCGGGAGGGCGCCGCGGCCGCCGACCGCAACGTCGACGACATCGACGAGATGATCGAGATCAAGATCTCCTACGATCCGGATCCCGAGCTGGCGCTTCAGAACACCCGGTTCTGGGCACCGCTATCGCTGACCGCTGAGCAGAAGCACAGCATCGAAGATCCGATCGAAATGGAAAAGGCCGCGGACGCGCTGCCGATCGAGCAGGTCGCCAAGCGCTGGATCGTGGCGTCGGACCCCGACGAGGCGGTCGAAAAGGTCGGCCAATACGTCACGTGGGGCCTCAACCACCTGGTGTTCCATGCGCCCGGCCATGACCAGCGGCGGTTCCTGGAGCTCTTCGAAAAGGACTTGGCGCCCCGGCTGCGGGGGCTGGCCTGAAAGGTGGGCGGGTGGAACGGCGTAGCGGTCAGCGGTGAAGCCTCGCTGCAGGAACGTGAGGTCATGGGTGTGCTGGTCGCCGGGACGATCGCCGATCACGTACTGGAACGGCTGCGTGACGGTATAGCGGTCATAACCCCCGGTGACCGCTCGGACGTGGTGCTTGTCGTCGCCAGCGCCCATGCGGCCGAAGGCTTTCCGTCACTGTCATGCATCGTCCGGAGCTGCCCGTCGAAGGTCCCATCCAAATACGACGCGGCGGTAGAGCCTTCGGTCGCGGCCGCCAAGATGGGTGATTCTCCGGTGGCCGGTCGCGCCACGGTGTTGATCTTTCCCGACCTCAATACCGGCAACAACACCTACAAGGCGGTACAGCGTAGTGCCGGGGCGATCGCGATCGGCCCGGTGCTGCAAGGGTTAAGCAAGCCGGTGAACGATCTGTCCCGGGTGCGCTGGTCGAAGACGTCGTGAACACGGTTGCCATCACCGCGATCCAGGCACAGGTTATCCGTGATGGCCAATAGCGCAAGCCGCCCAAACCGCCCCGTCCCGGTGATCAACTCCGGCTCGTCGTCGCTCAAGTTCCAGCTGCTCGAGCCTGATTCCGGAATCGACTCGAGGAGCTGCCGGAGTTGGCTCCGTTGCACAATCCGCCCGCGGTCAAAGGAATTGAGGTGGCGCGAAAGTTGCTTCCTAATATTCCACACGTAGCGGTATTCGACACGGCGTTCTTCCACGGCCAGCCACCCGCGGCTGCGACCTACGCCATCGACCGCGGATTGGCCGAACGGTAGCAGATCCGCCGCTACGGGTTTCATGGCACGTCGCACCGCTACGTCAGCGAGCAGGCCGCCGCGTTCCTGGAAGCCGTGCAGCAGCCTGAGTGAGAATGATGCGGCAGTGCGCCGCGACGCGTTGGCCGGCATGGGGCAGTTCGGCATCGCGGTCGACGAGGAGCGCAATCTCAGCGCGGCCAGCGGCGTGCGGCGGGTCGCGCGGATTTCCCAGGACGACTCACCTACAGTCGTGCTGGTAGTTCCGACCAATGAAGAACTGGCCATCGCCCGCGATTGCGTCAGTGTGCCGGCCAGGCTATAAGAAGCCCAGGCTGGCGCGTCCGGTGCCGACCGACGGGGTGGGATCGGTCCCGACAGTGCGCGACAGCAACTCGTAGTAGATGTCGCGAAAGTCGGTGGTGAACTTCAAGTCTCCGTTATCGAGGTTGGTGAGACTGGGCTCCTCGCCATAGAAGCCGCCCTTGACGGGCACGCCCGCGACGAAAACGGGGCCGGCGGTGCCGTGATCGGTGCCCTGTGACGCATTGGCGCGCACCCGGCGGCCGAACTCCGAATATGCCAGCAGGACCACGTTGCGGCCGCATGCGTCGCCGGCCATGTCCTGCAGGAATCCGGTGACGGCCTCGTCGAAGGTTTGCAGCAGCCGCTGTTGGGTTGCGCGTTCGTTGGCGTGCGTGTCGAATCCGCCGAGTTGCACCGTGTAGACCCGCGTCGGGACGCGGGCTTTCACCGCGTTGGCCACCATGCTCAGCTGGGTGGCCAACGAATTGTGGCTCTCGACAGAAGGTTTGACCGACGCGAAGGTTGTGTCGGTGGTGCGCGCGGCACGGTATGCCTTGCACACCGCCGCCATCGCGGGGGTGTCATCGGGATCGTCGTTACCCAGCGCAGTCATGACCGTGTCGAATTTCTCTGCCTTGCCCGGTGCTGCGCCCGTTGAAAGCGCTGCCGCCGTGCATTTGGCCCCCACGGCCAGTGGGGGCAGGACGGCCCCGATGTTGACCGCACGCAACGGGTCGTCGCCGGTGGCGTCGAGCCAGCGGCCGATCCAGCCGGTCGAGACCGGCTCGGCCGGGGATGCCGTCTGCCAGATATCCATGGACCGGAAGTGGCTGTGGTCGGGCTGCGGATAGCTCACTCCGCGCACGATCGCGAGTTGCCGCTGATTCCACAGTTGGGCCAAACCCTTCATGGCCGGGTTGAGGCCCAGCTGCTGGTCGAGGTGTAAGACATCGCCCGGGGCATAGGCGAGTTCCGGCCGGGCATCGTGATATGCGTTGTCGGCGTAGGGGATTAGCGTGTTGATCCCGTCGTTGCCGCCGTACAGCGAGACGATCACCAGAATGCCGGCATTGGCGGGCAGCGGCCGGTCTTGCGCCGCGCGCATCAGGTCGGGCCAACTTACCGCCGCCGCTGTCGACAACAGGCCGGCCGCGCCGACGCCCGCGCTGGCGATGAGGAATCTGCGGCGATTGATTTCGGGCATGGTTGATCTCGGGCAATCTCGCTTAGGACGTGAGGTATTCGGGCGTGTTGACGGCGGCCGCCATCAACTGCGGCGGTTGGCGCACCAGGGGCTGTAGCGCCCTGACGGTGCGGTCCGACCACGCGCCGACGCCGATGAGATACCCGACCGCGTCGATGCGGTCACCGGCGGCGGCGCTGTCGATACTCGAGAGGTTGCCGACGTGCGCCAACTCGGTCGCGGCACGCAGCCGGGCCCCGGCGCTGGCGGTCGACAGCCACACCTCGCCGCTCGGCCACCCGCCGACACTGGGTGGATAGAACGGCCGTTGGCCCAGCGACCGCAACGTCGCGTCGACCATCTTCACCCGCGCTGGCTTGTCCATGGGCACCCGCAGTGCCCGGATCACGCCGATGAGCCATTCGACCGGGGTGTTGACGACGGCGGCCCGGCTGCCGGTGAACTCCTCATCGGTGAGGATCGCCTTGGTCAGCGCCCGCAGGTTGCGCCCCGAGCCGTAGGCCGACGCGATCCGGTCGAGCGCCTGCGGTGACGGCGGATCGTCGGAAGCCAACTGCTGCCAGAGGCGTCCGGCGACGTATGCCGGCGACTTGGGCTGAGCCAGCACGGTGTCGCAGAATTCGGCGGCGTCGAAATTGCGGGTGACTCCGAACAGCGTTTTGGCCGAGCCGTCGTGGCGTTTGGGGCTCATCGAGGTTTTACCGCCGGCGCCGATGACCCATCCCGTCAGCGCTCGGGCGCCGTTGCGCACGTCGTCCTCGGTGTAGCCGTTGCCGTGGCCCAGTGCGAACAACTCCATGAATTCACGGGCGAGGTTTTCATTGGGCGCCTTGGCGGTACTGCTCTGACCATCCAGCCAGCGCAACATCGCGGCGTCGGTCAGCATCGTGTACGCCAGGGTGTGGAAATTACCCAGCGACAGGGTGCGCAGCTTCTGATTCTGAGCCGCCATCTGCGCCGCCGACCGCACCTTCACAGCGGAAGTGGCAAAGTGGTTGTGCCACAAGAGCGTTAACTTTTCTCCGACCGGCTGTCCGACGGCGACCATGCGGCGCAGCCACCAATCCGACAGCACACCCAGTTGTTCGGACAGTTGTTGGTTGTATTGGTTGCGGGCCGCCGGCGTCGCGCCCTTGCCGGGCGCGACCGGCTCGGCCAGGGATGGCATCGGGGTGGCGAGCGCGCCCGGGTCTGCGTCCTGGTTCGCGCCCAGCATGGCGTCGACATAGGACGGCCAGTCCCGGGTAACGGCCGCGTCGACCTCGGGTCCGGTCACCCCGAACCCGGCCCGACGCAGCGCACGGGCCGTGGTGATCCACCGAGCAGACTGCCCTGGCATGACTTAACTGTGCGGTGTGCAGCTGAAAATTCGCTGAACTTTCTTGCGATTTGCTTGCGGCCCTGGCAGGAGGGTTTTTCGCGCCGGACGCATACTCGCTGGGGGCTGGGAACCAGGCGCAACCCTAGAAGGTGCTGGTCGGCCGCACCTTGTTCGCCATGTCCACCAGCGTGTAGCGATGCCGTTGGGTGGGGGCAACGCGGGCCAGGCTACGCAGCGACGCCTCGACGCCCAGTCGCAGTCCGTGCTCGGTGAACGGGAAACCGAGGACGTGGTTGGTGCTGGCCTCGTTGTCTTTCAGCCAGTCCATCGCGCCGCCCAGCACCAAGGCGCGGATCTGTAGCACGCGTGGCTCGGTGGGCGGCAGCGCCTCTACGCGGCGGGCCGCGTCGCGGATCTGTTCTTCGGTGATTTCGCTCGTGGACCGGCCGGACAGCAAGGTGACCGCGCTGGTCAGGCGCGCGGTGGTGAAGTGCCTGGAGGTGGCCGGCACCTCGTCCAGTGTGTGCACTGCGCCGGTTCGATCGCCTTCGGCGGAAAGGGATCTGGCCAGCCCGAAAGCCGCTGAGATCACGCCGTCGTTGGCCTTCCACACCGTTTGATAGAACTTGTGCTCGTCGGTGTTGCCGGCCAGCTCGGCGGTGGCGGCCAGCGCCAGTTTGGGCGCGAGCTCGCCGGGGAAGGTGTCCAGCACCTCGGTGAAATGTTTGGTGGCGGAGTCGTAGTCGCCGGTGAGCAGCTCGGCGACGGCACGGTACCAGATTAACCGCCACTGCCAGCCGACCCGCTCGGCCAGGTCGTCGATTTTGCGGGTGGCCTTGGCGACATCGCCCAGGTCCAGCAGCGCGCGGACTTCCATCAGCGGCAGCTCGACCGACTCGGACAGCTCGATGCCCTCGGCAGGCGGCGCACCGTGGCGGGCTGCGCGCAACGAGTCCAATGTCTGCACGGGCTGGGAGAGCACCGTCGTCTGCAACAGGGGAGCGGCGACGTCGGTCGGATCTACCAGTGGCACCGGTAGTGCGGTCACGATTTCCCTGGCGGTCAGCCTCTCCGAATGGACCTGGCCGTCCAGGTACACGTCGGTGTGAGCGACCAGCAAGTCGACCCCGAATGTCGAGCGGCTTGGACTGAAGATCGTCGAGAGCCCGGGCCGCGGCACCTTGGTGTCGGCGGCGACCACCTCCCGCAACACGCCCATCAACTGGGCGGATATCTCCTCGGCGGTGGAAAACCGGCGCCGCGGGTCGGGGTCGGTGGCGCGGCGCAGCAACCGCCCGAACGACTCGTAGGTGGTCAATACGGGGTCGTCTTCGGGCAGCCCGTCCACGTAGCGGCCATTGCGGGTGCGCAGGTTCAACGTGAGCGCCGCGAGCGTGCGTCCCACCGTGTAGATGTCGGTGGCTACGGTCGGGCCGGTCCGTACGATCTCCGGCGCCTGGAAGCCGGGTGTGCCGTAGAGGTAGCCGAACGAATTGATCCGCGACACCGCACCGAGGTCGATCAGCTTGAGTTGCTCTTCGGTGAGCATGATGTTGTCCGGCTTCAGGTCGTTGTAGACCAGGCCGATGGAATGCAGATAGCTCAGCGCTGGCAGGATCTCCAGCAGGTAGGCGATGGCCTCGGCGACCGGCAGCTTTTCGTCTTTCCCCTGCTTGAGCGACTGCCCGCCGATGTACTCCATGACGATGTAGCCGACCGGATCCCCGTGCCGGTCGGTGTGCTCGACAAAGTTGAAGATCTGCACGATCTGCGGGTGAACCACCTCGGCGAGGAACTGCCGTTCGGCCATCGCGATCGCCTGCGCTTCCGCGTCGCCCGAGCGCACCAGGCCTTTGAGCACCACCGGACGGTCGTTGACGTTGTGGTCGAGCGCCAGGTAGACCCAGCCCAACCCGCCGTGCGCGATGCAGCCCTTGACCTCGTACTGGCCGGCGATGATGTCGCCGGGATTCAACTGGGGCAGGAATGAATACGGACTGCCACAGGCGGGGCACCAGCCCTCCGATGACCCCTTGCCGTCCTCGCTGAACCGGCCGACCGGCTTTCCGCAGTTCCAGCAGAACCGCTTGGACTCCGGCACCACCGGATTGGTCGTCAGGGCCTCGAGCGGATCGATATCCCGCACCCGGGGGATCTCGACCAGCCCGCCACCGAGCTGCCTGGTCGGCGGAAGCACCCGCGTTGCGACCGTCATCCGGTCTTGCGGTTCGGTGTCTGTGCTGCCGAGCGAGATATGCGGTAAGTCGTCTTCGTCATCGTCGAAATCGGGGCGGAAGAGCGCCTGGGTGGCTTGTACCCGCACCGAGCCGCTGTCCGCCGGTTGGGCGCCGAGGCCCACGTGCTCGGAGCCGGATTCCGGGTGTTCGGCTTGTCCGCCTGTCGCCGAGTCTTTTTCAGGCTCGTTCTGTGAGCCTTTTTGCAACTCTTTCTTCATCGGCTCGGCCTTTAGTCCACATACCTCGGCGCGGGCGGGGCGGGCGCCGGGCCGAGAACCGTCAACCACTTGCGGTACAAAGTGTTCCACGTGCCGTCTCTGCGGATGCGTTCGAGCGTGCCGTTGACGAACCGCACCAGTCCGCTGTTGTTCAGGTTGATCCCGACGCCGTAGGGCTGATTGGCCATATTCGGTCCGACGATGTGCAAGTACGGGTCTTCTTCGACCAGCCCGGCCAGGATCGAGTCGTCGGTGCTCACGGCGTCGATCTCCCGCTGTTGCATTGCCACCAGGCAGTCAGCCCAGTTCACTACCGACACTATGACCGGTGGCGGGTCGATCTGCCGGATCCGGTGCAGCGATGTGGTTCCCCTGGCCACGCAGACTCGCTTGCCGGACAGGTCGGACACCTCGGTGATCGGTGAGTCACGCGGGGCGAGGATGCGCTGGTTGGCGTCGAGGTAGACGGTGGAGAAGTTCACCAGCTTGCGCCGGTCGCAGGTGATGGTCATGGTCTTGACGACGACGTCGACCTCGGACTGCTGCAGCGCGGTAACGCGCTCCGCCGCCGACAGGATCCGGTACTCGACATGCGACGGGGCGCCGAAGATGTCGCGAGCGATCTCACCGGCGATGTCGACGTCAAAACCGGTGATCTCGCCGGTGATCGGGTCGCGGAAGCTGAACAGGTTGCTGCCGATGTCGAGCCCGACGATCAGCCTGCCGCGGGCGCGGATGTCGGCCACCGCGGCATCGGCCTCGGCCTTGGTGGGGAAGGGGCGCAGGCTGGCGGTCGGGTTGCAGTCCTGGCTGGAGTCGTCTAGCGGCAGCGGGGGCTTCGGCGGCATTTGCTCCAAGCCGACCGGAGTGGGCGGCGGAAGCGTCGGCACCGTGGCCACCGTCAGCGATTCCGTGTGCCCGCAACCCGCCAGTACGACCACCGTGGCGAGCACGGTGCACGCCCGCCGGACCCCGGGCAGGCGCGCCATTACCGATACTCTTTCAGCCGGGGCCACAGGCCGAGGGCGACCGCGACGGCGGCGCCGAGGCTGAGCACCACGCCGCCGACTTGGGCGCCGGACAGCCCACCGCGCGCGTTGAGGATGTCGTTGCGCAGGCTGGTGCGGCTTTGGTCCATGGCCTTGCCCAACTCATCTTCGAGCTTGTCGAATGCGGGGGTGGAGTCATCCTCGCCGCTGCCCAGAGCGACCTGGGTGGCGGCGCGATAGTTGCCCACCGAGATATAAGAATTGATCCGGTCGTTGGCCTGCCGCCAGCGAACCAGCAGCTGATCGGCGTTTTGCAGGTCGGGCTTGTCGACGGCATCGCTGCGGGACATGTAGCGGTCGAGTTGCTGGTGCATGGAGTCGATGCGCTGATAAAACGACTGCTCGAGGACCTGTTCGTCGCCGCGCCGGATCAGCGACAGCGTCTCGTCAGCTCGTGCTTGCTGAGCGGTGATCGCGACGTTGGTAACGGTCTTGAGTGAGTCAGCGGCGGTGTTTTTGGCGCTACGACTGGCGGTCGTGGAGATGGTTAGCGTAGTTCCGACCCACACCACCATGACGAGAATAGCGAGCCCGCCCACGATTAGACCCGGGTTGATCCGGCGCCTGGTGCGCCGGGCCAGCCAGCGGTGGGCGAACGCACCGAAGGCCACCGTGGTCGCCACCACCAGGATCACCGGAGCCGGGATCTGAGTGGACGCGGTGGTCTCGGTGTCCACCCGTTGTGACGTGGCCTGGTAGAGCTGGGCCGCGTCGGGCAGGATCGTCGATTGCATCAGCCCCGACGCCTCAGACAGGTACGACGACCCGACCGGGTTGCCTTCCCGGTTGTTGGTCCGCGCGATTTCGATCAACCCGGTGTAGACGGCCAGTTCGGCGTTGATCTTGCCCAGCAATTGCACCAACGGTTCGTCCGTCAGCCCGCTCGACGCCCTGGTCACGGCCACCGCGGCGTCGGTGATGGCCTGCTCGTAACGCATCCGGACGGGACGCGGTTCAGCCTGGGCGATGAACGCGGTGGCCGCCGCGGCGTCGGCCACCGACAGCGTGGTGTAGAGCCGTCCGGCCGCGAACGACAGCGGCTCGGTGTGGCTGAGCACGGTGGTCAGCACTTGCTGTCGGTGATTGATGGTTGTCGAGGTGGCGAACGCGCTGGCGACGCCGAGGCTCGCCAGAACGATCCCGATGGTCAGGATGCGGCCCGGCGTCGTGGAGATAAACCACCAGCGGGGATGAGCCGGTTCGGCCGGCGACCGCGACCCCTGCGGCTCGGTCGACGGGTGCGCCAGCTCAACCGTCACGTCTGATCAGCCCTCATCTTTCGGCCATCGTATGGCTTTGGCCATCACACCAACCTCTATAAGCGAATTCTAAGAGAATGTACCGACGGATGGGGAGCCGACCCAATTGACCCGGGGATCGCCTGCATATCCTGAACTCGTGCAGGGCGACGGTGACGGATGGGTGATATCCGACAGCGGCGCTCACTACTGGGGTCGGTATGGCGCGGCCGGTTTGCTGCTGCGAGCCCCGCGGCCCGACGGCACCCCCGCGGTGCTACTGCAGCATCGGGCGGTGTGGAGCCATCAGGGCGGTACCTGGGGCTTGCCGGGCGGTGCTCGAGACAGCCACGAGACGGCCGAGGAGACGGCGGTCCGCGAAGCGCGTGAAGAGTGCGGTCTCCTCGCCGAGCGACTCGCTGTGCGGGCGACGGTGGTGACGGCTGAGGTCTCCGGGATCGGCGGTACTCACTGGACTTACACCACCGTCGTCGCCGACGCCGGCGAGTTGCTGCGCACCGTGCCCAACCGGGAAAGCGCCGAGCTGCGCTGGGTCGCCGAGTTCGAGGTAGCCGACCTGCCGCTGCATCCCGGCTTCGCGGCCAGCTGGCAACGGCTCCGCACGGCCCCGGCGCGGGTACCGCTGGGCCACGGCGACAAACGACGGCAGCGCCTGCCACGCACGATCGAGATCGAGGCCGGGGTGTTCGTCTGGTGTATGCCGGGCGACGCCGATCAAGCGCCGTCGCAGCTGAGTCGCCGGATCAGCTCGCTGCTGCAAGCGCCGACCTGAGCTGCTGCGCCGCGGCCCGCGGGTCCTCGGCCCTGGTGATGGCCCGCACCACCACGATTCGCCGGGCACCCGCATGGAGCACCTCGGGCAGGCGCTGTGCGTCGATACCGCCGATCGCGAACCATGGCAAGGCGGCACCGAGTTCGGCGGCGGCCCGTACCAGCTGCAGCCCCGGTGCCTCGCGACCCGGTTTGGTCGGGGTGGGCCAGCACGGCCCGACGCAGAAGTAGTCGGCTTCATAGTCGCCTTTGCCCGCGACAGCCGCGGCAGCCTGGCCGGAGTCATGGGTAGACAGGCCGATCAGCATCCTTGGCCCGACGATCTCGCGTGCCACGCCCAGCGGCAGGTCGTGCTGGCCCAGATGCAGCACGTCGGCGCCGGCCGCCCGGGCGATATCGGCCCGGTCGTTGACCGCGAACAGGGCGCCGTGCCGGCGGGCCGCGTCCGCAAGGATCTCGCACGCTGCCAGCTCGTCGCGCGCCTCAAGTGGGCCGAACCGCTGCTCACCGGCCGACCCCTTGTCGCGCAGCTGGACGATGTCCACTCCACCGGCCAGGGCCGCATCAGCGAACTGGGCCAAGTCACCGCGTTCACGGCGTGCATCGGTACACAGATACAGCCTTGCTGCTGCGAGACGGGACACTGGTCTGGTAGCAGGTGACTGCACACCGCGACGCTAACGCGCTAGCGTGGAACCGGAAACAACCAGACACGGGAGTCCCGGGTAGTCGTAATCTGCGGGGCTGAGAGTGGGCGCAGCCAGGCAACCGGACCCGCCCTTACCGTCACACCTGATCCGGATCATGCCGGCGAAGGGAGGCTAAGGATGCCGTCGGACACGACTGGGTCGCTGGCTGTCATCGGCGGCGGCGTCATCGGCTTGTCGGTGGCGCGCCGGGCGGCGCGGGCGGGATGGTCCGTGCGGGTGCACCGCACCGGCGATCCGGGTGCGTCCTGGGTCGCCGGTGGCATGCTGGCGCCGCACAGCGAAGGCTGGCCCGGTGAAGAGCGGTTGTTGCGGCTGGGGTGCGAGTCCCTGCGGCTGTGGCGCGAGGGCGGCTTTACCGACGGGCTGCCGCCGGAGGTGATCACCGCCCGCGAGTCGCTGGTGGTGGCCGTCGACCGGGCCGATGCCGCAGATTTGCGTACCGTTGCGGATTGGTTGTCCGCGCAGGGGCATCCGGTGGTCTGGGAGTCGGCTGCGCGTGACGTCGAACCCCTGCTGGCACAAGGCATCCGGCACGGCTTTCGGGCGCCCACCGAACTGGCAGTGGACAATCGCGCGGTGCTCGACGCGTTGTCCCTGGACTGCGAGCGTCTCGGCGTTCGGTGGGCGGCGCCGGTGAACGACCTGTCATGTGTCGAGGGCGACGCGGTGGTGATTGCTAACGGCATTGACGCACCCGCGCTGTGGCCCGGCCTGCCGGTGCGCCCGGTGAAGGGCGAGGTGCTGCGTCTGCGCTGGCGAAAGGGGTGTATGCCGTTGCTGCGGAGGGTAATTCGCGCCCGGGTGCACGGACGGCAGGTGTACCTGGTGCCGCGTGCGGACGGGGTGGTCGTCGGTGCCACCCAATACGAGCACGGACGCGACACGGCGCCGGTCGTGTCGGGAGTGCGCGACCTGCTTGACGACGCGTGCGCGGTGCTGCCGGCGCTGGGTGAGTACGAGCTGGCCGAGTGCGCCGCCGGGCTGCGCCCGATGACACCCGATAATCTGCCACTCGTGCAACGCCTGGACGCGCGAACCCTGGTTGCCGCCGGTCACGGCCGGTCAGGGTTCCTGCTGGCGCCGTGGACCGCCGAACAGATTGTTGCCGAACTTGTCCCGGTCGGTGCCCACCGATGATCCGCGCTGCGACGATGCAGAGGGGGTGCCGCCCGCTTGCGGGGGACGAAGCGATGTGGGGGCACCGCCCGCTTGCGGGGGAGAGGAGCGGCGCCAAATGATCGTCGTGGTCAACGAACAAAATGTCGAGGTCGACGAGCAGACCACTGTCGCCGCGTTGCTGGAGTCGCTGGGCTTCCCGGAGCGGGGCATCGCAGTGGCAATGGACTGCGCGGTGTTGCCGCGTTCGGACTGGGCCACCAGACTTTCCGAGCTTTCTGGGCTTTCTGAGCCGGTCCGACTCGAGGTGGTGACGGCGGTGCAGGGTGGTTGATTCGAAACTCACGATCGCAGACCGCAGTTTCGCCTCGCGGCTCATCATGGGTACCGGGGGAGCGACCAACCTGGCGGTGCTGGAAGAGGCGCTGATCGCGTCGGGCACCGAGCTGACCACCGTCGCAATACGCCGGGTCGACGCGGAGGGCGGGACCGGATTGCTGGACCTGCTGGGGCGGCTCGGCATCACGCCGCTGCCCAATACCGCGGGGTGCCGCAGCGCGGCCGAGGCGGTGCTGACCGCACAGCTGGCCCGCGAGGCGCTCAACACCAACTGGGTGAAGCTCGAGGTGGTCGCCGACGAACGCACACTGCTGCCCGATGCGGTCGAATTAGTTCGGGCTGCAGAGCAATTAGTCGATGACGGGTTTGTCGTTCTGCCCTACACCAACGACGACCCGGTTTTGGCGCGTCGGCTGGAGGACACCGGATGTGCGGCGGTGATGCCGCTGGGCTCGCCGATCGGTACCGGCCTTGGCATCACCAACCCCCATAACATCGAGATGATCGTCGCCCGAGCCGGCGTTCCGGTTGTGCTCGACGCCGGCATCGGTACCGCCAGTGACGCTGCGCTTGCAATGGAGTTGGGTTGCGACGCTGTGCTGTTGGCCACCGCGGTGACCCGGGCCGCGGATCCGTCGGCGATGGCCGCGGCGATGGCCGCCGCCGTCACCGCCGGCTATCTGGCGCGGCGGGCCGGGCGGATCCCAAAACGGTTCTGGGCGCAGGCGTCCAGTCCCGGGCGATGAAACAGCCGGGCGATGAAACGCTATGTCGCACTGGGTAGTTCGATGGCCGCCGGTCCCGGTATCCGGCCCCGCGCCGCAGGCGCTCCTCGGTGGTCGGGCCGATCGGCCCGCAACTACCCGCATCTGGTCGCCGAACGACTGAATCTCGAACTGGGCCCGGACTTTGTTGATGTCACCTTTTCCGGCGCGACCACCGCCCATGTGCTGGCCGATCGTCAGCACGGCGAGCCACCCCAGATCACCGCACTGGACGGCTCGGAGAGCCTGGTCACGGTCACCATCGGTGGCAACGACGTCGGCTACGTTCCGCTGTTGATGGCCGCCTCGCTGCCGCGATGGGCTCGGCGCCTGCCGCTGCTGGGTGGGCGCATATCTGAACTGCTGGACCGTGACACCCGCGATCGGGCCCTGGCCGAGGTGTTCGATTCGTTGTGCGCGATCGGGCGCGCGCTGCGTCAGCGTGCCGCAGGCGCCCGGGTTTTCTTCGTCGACTACCTGACGATCCTGCCGCCTGCGGGTGCGCCGGCTCCGCCGCTTTGCCAGGCAGATGCCGACTTGGGTCGCCATGTGGCTGCCACCCTCGAACGAATCACGGCCGACGCGGCAGCGGCAACCGGCTGCGAGGTCGTCCACGCCGCCGCAGCCAGCCGGGAACACCACGCGTGGTCACCCGACCCTTGGACGACCACGCCGGCGAGATACGTTGTGCCGCTGCCGGGTCAGCCAGCAGCGCCGGTGCACCCGAACACTGCCGGGATGCGCGCGGTGGCGGAGTTGGTTTTGGACCAGTTGTAGCCCGGCTGGGAAGGTCAGCCTTTGGTCCGCCACCACTGGTAGAGCGAGGGGACGTCACCGTTGGATGCGCGGATGAGGCTCAGCACATTTTTGGCGTCAGTGGTCCAGGTAATCTCGGCGGCGTTCTGAAAGGTCCCGCACGCCACCGATCCCCCGTTGCCGGTGACACTGCCCTGGTGCCAGCTAGTCGGTGACCGCGTGTCCCCGCAATCGGTCAGAGTGCGGTCGCTGATCATGGATTTGAACGCCGCGGCCAGATCGTCACCGTCGCTGAAGAGGAAGTACCTGCCCATGGCGGGCCCGCTCGGGTCGGGGCTCTGTCCGCATTGGATGTAGGCCAACGCGCCACTGGGAGCTTGCTGAGGAGCGCAGTTGTTGAGGCTGTAGCCCTTCGACAGCGAGCCGGCCAGCATGTTGATGTCCGCCGAGCTACCGGTGTTGGGGTCTGCGGTCGCCGTCGCGGTACCCGCGAAGGCGAAACTGCCCATGAGCACTGTAGCTGTGGCGGCGCGCAGCGCATCGGTGAGATGAGACATCCGATGACTCTTTCAGGTTGTCGGACCGGCGGTGCGGCTGCGCTGACATCCGGGAGTGCATTTGAGTCGCTCACCGAAAACAGTGCTTTTGCTAAAAGAGATCGTAGGGCTTGTCCTGGCTATGCGGGAACCCGCGACATTGGGATGCCAGTGGCCGGTATCGCACGATATCGAAACCCGAAAGCAGCCGAGATTTTTGGCACACCGGAGGGTTGCGAACTGTTCGGCAAAGTGCGTGTGAATGTGCGTGTTTGTGAGTGAATGTATGTTTGACTGGTTGTTGTGAAGCTGGCGGCGTGGGCGCGGTCGGTGGGTGCGGTCAGGGTGTCTCCGGTGGGCTGGGCGAAGCTGCGCCGATTTGCAGTGTCTGCGGGCCGAGCTCGCCGGTGTGCTGGCCGACCGCGCTGACAAGCGGGTGCACGTCACCGACGGCGGTAAGCGACTGGCCAAGGTGCGCCACCACCTCGACACCGCCAAGCTCACCTTGGCCGAGTGGCAACACAGCTGGGAGTGTGCCCGCTACCGGATTCGGGCCGACGGTTGCGGCGATGAGCCGTGGGGCAACCTGACCATCACCGTGACCGCGTCGGGTCAGTGATCGGGTGTCGCGCCCACGGTTTTAAGGCACGGCGACGGGAAGGTGTGACACGCACCCGACCGGAGGATCGCGTCGTAAGAGCTACCAACCAGGCCGTGCCCGATGGCCAGCGGGTGACCGATAGCCGCCACCGACCAGGGACACGGGGAACCGAATCCCGTCAGCCCGGCCGGACAAGAACACGGCTATCGCGCCGGGCAACCGTTACCCGGCAACGGCCAACAACGGCCAACTCCGCCAGTAACGGTATGGTAAGCACCGCTGCAGGCCCGACGGAGAATCCATGACACAGCCACCACCACCGCCCGGTTACCCGCCGCCTGCCGGGCAAGCGCCGAATAACCACTTGGCGTTGTCCATTATTGCGTTACTGTTCTGCCTTATCCCCGGGATTGTCGCGATCGTTAAATCCAGCCAGGTCTCCGGATTGTGGGCGCAGGGCAAATACGCTCAGGCGCAGGCGTCCGCCGACGGCGCCAAGACGTGGGCGATCTGGTCGATCGTCCTTGGCGCTGTCTTCGGCGTGATTTATGCGATCCTCATGGCGGGTGCCCTCAACGCAGACCACTCGAACGCGGCGATGTTTGCCGCGATGTTCTAGGCCGGGTTGCGACGATGATGACCCGCCAAGGGTCGGTGCGGCTGAGTTTGGGTGCGCCACTGGTGGTGGCCGCGTCCTCGATGTTGATGTGTGCCGCCATCTGGGTGAGTGACCCGACCACCCCGAACGGCCCGCTCCCGGTATGCCCCACAAAGGCTCTGTTGGGTATCGACTGCCCCGGATGCGGCAGCTTACGTATGTTGTATTCCCTCATGCACGGCAACCTGATGGCGGCTGCCAGGTTTAACGCTCTGGGCCTGGCGGCGGTGGTGGTGTTGGTGTGGGCGTACCTGTCGTGGACTTATGGCCGCGTGGTGGGTAGACGGATCCGATGTTGGCAACACTATCGCTGGTCTGCGGCGGTGACACTGTCACTGGTGGTGGCTTGGTTTGTGGTGCGTAACATCCCGTTTGCGCCATTCAGTGCGCTGTATGTCTGATTCCTCGCTGTGATCAGGCTTTGACACGTGGGGCGTCCGCAACGTCGTGTCGGTCCGCGCGCCACTTGAGCCGCGGTCTAACCTTGGGCGCGATGGTCAACAAATCCGGGACGGTCCCGGCGGTGCTCGCCGTGGTCGCCCTGACCGCATTTTTGACCGGCTGCTTCCATCGGTCGGCTAACTCGCAGCAGGCGACCGGCAACCCCGCCGCGGCCGAGTTCGCCACCGCACTGCATAACAAGGTCACCACCGACGCGATGATGGCGCACCTGTCGAAGCTCCAGGACATTGCCAATGCCAACAACGGCACTCGGGCGGTGGGCACCCCCGGCTACGAAGCCAGCGTCGATTATGTGGTCAATACGTTGCGCAACAGTGGTTTTGATGTGCAAACACCGGAGTTCTCGGCGCGGGTGTTTCACGCCGACAAGCCGGCGGTGACGGTCGGCGGCAAGCCTGTGGAGGCGCGTGCGCTGGAGTACAGTCTCGGCACCCCGCCGGAAGGGTTGAGCGGGCCGCTGGTGGCCGCGCCTGCCGGCGACAGCCCGGGCTGTACCGCCTCCGACTACGACAAGCTGCCGGTGCAAGGCGCTGTGGTGCTGGTGGATCGCGGCACGTGCCCGTTCGCTCAAAAGGAGGATGCCGCGGCGCAGCGCGGCGCCGCGGCCATGATCGTCGCTGACAACGTCGACGAGCAGCAGATGGGCGGCACCCTGGGGGCAAACACCGACGTGAAGATCCCGGTGGTGGACGTGACCAAGTCCGTCGGAGTGCAGCTGCGCGCGCAGCCGGGACCGACCACCATCAAGCTGAATGCCAGCGCCCAGAGTTTCACGGCCCGTAACGTCATCGCGCAGACCAAGACGGGGGCGTCAACCGACGTGGTGATGGCAGGCGCGCATCTGGACAGCGTGCGCGAGGGGCCGGGTATCAATGACAACGGGTCGGGAGTGGCCGCGGTGCTGGAAACCGCAGTGCAGCTGGGAAACGCGCCGCCGGTGCACAATGCGGTACGGTTCGGCTTCTGGGGTGCGGAGGAACTCGGACTGATCGGTTCGCGCAACTACATCGAGTCACTGAACCTCGACGGACTCAAAGACATTGCGCTGTGCCTGAACTTCGACATGCTCGCATCGCCGAACCCCGGCTACTTCACCTATGACGGAGACCAATCGCTGCCACTGGAAGCCCGCGGCCGGCCGGTAGTACCGGAAGGCTCGGCCGGCATCGAGCGCACGTTGGTCGCCTACTTGAAGTCGGCCGGCAAGACCGCGCAGGGCACCTCGTTCGATGGTCGTTCCGACTATGACGGATTCACCCTGGCGGGTATCCCGGCAGGCGGGCTGTTCTCCGGCGCCGAGGCGAAGAAGTCCGATGAGCAGGCCAAGCTGTGGGGCGGGACCGCCAACGAGCCGTTCGATCCCAATTATCATCAGAAAACCGACACCCTCGACCACATCGACCGCACCTCGCTGGGCATCAATGGTGGCGGCGTCGCCTATGCGGTGGCTCTGTACGCGCAGGACCTCAGCGGACGAAATGGGGTTCCGATCATGGCAGACCGTACCCGCCACGTGCTGGCTAAGCCGTGAGCGGAGGCATGATCCGTCGGCTGGGCGCGGCATTGCTGCTGACCGGACTGCTGGCGGGATGCTCGTCAGCGCGACCGGTGCCGCCGGCCGCGGCGCCGGATCTGGGCCGTGGAGTGGCCGCAAAGGTGACCGCGGACCGGATGCTTACCCACCTGCGTGCGCTGCAGGATATCGCCAACGCCAACAAAGGGAGCCGGGCAGACGGCACACCCGGCTACGACGCCAGCGTCGAGTATGTGGCGAAGGCGTTGCGGGGCAGGGGCTTTGAGGTGTCGACGCCGCAGTTCGACCGGGTATATGCCATTTCCCAGGGTAAGCCGGCGATGACGGTTGCTGGCGGCAGCTATCAGGTCGACCAGGCCTCGCTGCTGGTCCGGACACCGCCCGGCGGCCTGACCGGGCAGCCGGTCCGGCCGACACAACCGTCCGGCTGCGCAGCCGGCGATTACCCGACCGTGCTGCCCAAGGGTGCGATCGCCATCGTCGACGACACTCGCTGCTCGGTGGTCGATAAGCAGAACAGCGCGGTGGCCAAGGGCGCGGTAGCGCTGATCGTGATCAGCACGCCCAACGGCGAGGGAGCTCCGCCCACGTTGTTCAGCCCCGGTTACTTCAAGCGGCTGACCGTGCCGGTCGCCGTTGTCGGTGCTTACGGCGCCACCGCGTTAGCACGTAATACCGCGCCCATACGCCTGGTGTTGGACGCCGAGAACATGAAGATCACATCGCGAAACGTGGTGGCGCAGACCAAGACCGGCTCGCCGAATGAGGTGATTATGGTCGGTGCGCATCTCGACAGCCCGCGCGACGGTCCGGGCATCAACGACAACGGGACCGGCGTGGCCGCGGTGCTGGAAACGGCGCTACAACTGGGCCCGTTGGCTCCGGTGAACAATGCGGTGAGGTTCGTGTTCTGGGGAGCCGAGGAGGACGGGCTCAACGGCGCCATGGATTACGTCTTCGGCATGGATCGCGATCAACTCAACGACATCGCGATGTACCTGGACTTTACCATGCTGGGTTCGCCGAATGCGGGGTTTTTCAGCGACGATGGCGACCAGTCCGGTCCGCCGTCGCCCGGAATCGCGTTCGGAGATGTGCCCGAAGGTTCGGCCGGCATCGAGCGCACCCTGGCCGGCTATCTGTACCTGGCCGGGAAGCGGCCTGCCGATATGCCATTGAGCACTAGGAGCGACTACCACCCCTTCATGGTCGCGGGCGTGCCGATCGGGGGTGTGACCGCCGGTGCTTCGCAGATGAAAACCACGGTGCAGGCGCGACTTTGGGGTGGTCAGGCGGGTGTCCCGTTCGACCCCAACTACCTGAGCCCCCGGGACACGGTCGACAACGTCAACCGGGAAGCCTTGGCGGTCATGGGTTCTGCCGCGGCGTTCGCGGTGGGCAGCTATGCGGAGTCGATCGGGGGCGTCAACGGCGTACCGCCCCACGACAAGCGGCATCGCACGCGGGTGCCGTAGCGGCAGGACGCGAATCGGGAAGCTGGTGGCCGAGCTGGCGAAGTCGGATAGCCTGCAGCCGCTGTACTGGCCGGGCGAAGCCTCGGAGCCGGGATATAGCCCCTCGGCCAAACTGGCCGACTTCGTCCGGTGCCGGGATCTGACGTGTCGGGCGCCGGGCTGTGACCAACCTGCGGTGGTTTGCGATTTGGAC
>DATJBA010000180.1:0-12119 GCA_035515675.1 Mycobacterium sp. | reverse complement strand
ATTGCGTGGAGACCCCTGCCCACAAGCTACGGCGCCACATGTCTTTATTCAAGCGGACGGCGACCCACCTGGTGCGATGAGCTGAAGTGAGCCCAAGACCCGGCCGATCAACCGCGGGCTGGTTCATGCGCTCGACGGTGCGATAGATGGTCAAGCGGGCCACTTTCGATAGG
Organism: Mycobacterium sp.; assembly: GCA_035515675.1. Taxonomy (GTDB): domain Bacteria; phylum Actinomycetota; class Actinomycetes; order Mycobacteriales; family Mycobacteriaceae; genus Mycobacterium. Next base: position 11,946 of record DATJBA010000180.1, on the reverse strand, counting down.
TCGTGAGTGCATCGCCGTTGACCAGCGTGTATCGGGATTCGCGTCAGACTGCCACGTCAGAACGGTACGGAGCCGCCGAGTCGAGCGGGAGGGTTCGAGCCCCGCCCGCCCCACATTAAACCGAAGTTACTGCTAGTCAGGTAGCACAAATTGGGGTTGAGCTGGGATTTGTTCGACGCCGCGCTGGAATATGTAGCCAGTAAATTACTGTCGTGTCGTTGATAACGAACAGCAAACGCAGGTTGTAACATTGTGTTGTGGCTGGACCAGTGCGTATGCATGTAGCCCGGACATCGACCAAGTATGTCGACAAGACCGGCAATGTGCGCCACTATGAATCCCTCTTGGTGCGCCGCACATTCCGCGAAGGCGCCAAGGTACGCCACGAAACGCTGGCCAACCTGTCCAAACTGCCCGCCAAGACAGTCGCCGCGATCGAGGCCACCCTCAAAGGCCAGACACTCGTGGCCGCCGGCTCCGAGTTCACCATCGCACGCTGCCTGCAGCACGGTCATGTGGCCGCGGTGGCGGCCATGGCCCGCCGGCTGGGCCTACCAGCGTTGTTGGGCCCGCCGTGCCGATCACGGGAGCTGGCATTGGGGTTGATCATCTCCCGTGTCGTCAAACCGGCCAGCAAGCTGCGTACACGATCATGGTGGGCCGACACCACCTTGGGCGCCGACCTGGGCATTACCGACGCATCCACCGACGAAATCTATGCGGCGATGGACTGGCTGGTCGGGCGCCAAGACGCTATCGAAAAAAAGCTGGCCGCTAAACACCTTGGACCGCAGGTGAATCCGAGCGGGATGGCGTTATTCGACCTGTCCAGCACATGGATGACCGGCAACCACTGCGAGCTGGCGGCACGCGGCTATTCCCGCGACGGCAAAAAAGGCTTGCCGCAGATCAACTTCGGGTTGCTCGGCGACCGCGAGGGCCGCCCGGTGGCAGTGCGGGTGTTTGCGGGCAACACCGCTGATCCGGCCGCGTTCACCAAGATCGTGACCGTCGTGAAAGACACCTTCAAACTGGACAATCTGGTGATGGTCGGCGATCGGGGCATGATCACCACCGCGCGCGTCAACGCTTTGCGTGAACTCAACGATGACGCGAAAACGGGTTTCGGGTGGATCACCGCGCTAGGCAACCCCGCCATCGCTTTACTGGCCGCCGATGACGGCCCACTGCAGAGGAGCCTGTTCGACCAACACGACCTGGCTCAGATCACTCATCCCGACTACCCCGGCGAACGGCTGATCGCCTGCCGCAACCCACTGTTGGCCACCCAGCGTGCCGGTAAACGCACCGAGTTGCTGGCCGCGACCGACAAACTCTTGGGCCGCATCAAAACCCGAGTCGAGGCCGGTCGACTGTCCGGGGCCGCCGACATCGGCAAAGCCGTCGGCAAAGTGGTGGGAAAATACAAGATGGCCAAGCATTTTGACACCACGATCAGCGATGACAGTTTCACCTACCAGCGCAACCAAGCCGCCATCGACGCTGAAGCCGCCCTCGATGGTATTTACGTGATACGCACCAGCGTTGACGCTGCCGCACTCACCCCGGCCGCCGTCGTAGAAAAATACAAAGACCTCGCCAACATCGAACGCGACTTCCGCAGCATCAAAACCGATGATCTGCAAGTGCGGCCCATCCGCCACCGCCTCACCGACCGTGTCGAAGCCCACCTGCTGATCTGCATGCTGGCCCGCTACCTGGTCTGGCATCTACGCAAAGCCTGGGCACCATTGACGTTCACCGACGAAAACCCGCCGGTCGGTGATAACCCCGTGGCTCCCGCCCAACCAAGCGCCGATGCCGACGCCAAAGCCGCCCACAAACGCGATGCCGACGGCAATCCGCTACACAGCTTCGCCGGCCTGCTCGAACACCTGCAGACCTTGACCCGCGACCGGATCCGCTACCATGACACCGGCATCGAGTTCGACAAACTCACCGACCCCACCCCCACCCAACGCCGCGCCTTCGACCTCATCGAGGCCACCATCCCCCTGACCATCGCCGCGTAGCCACAAACACAACCCAACAAACCAGCAAAACACCAGGTCAGGGCAGGAAAACCCTTACCCAAGCCCCTTAACTTCGGATTAAAAGGCTTGGTCACAGGCGGTACAGGCGTGGCTAGCCTGCCTCACCGGCGCGTTCGTCGGGGCGCGTGGCGGGGTGGCGGCGGGCAAGGTCGACGCGCTAGCTAACTCGTGCGAACGGGCGGGTGGCCACTGTAGTGGCTGCCTTCAGCCGCGCCCGCGAGCGAAGCTACCGGGTATACCAGCAGATCTTTTCGGCTTCGAGGGGAAACGATGCGTCCGGGTGATACGGCACAACCCGAGGGGTGTACGCCTCGGGCTGTCGCGGCCCTTCGACGCGGACGTGGTAGCTGAACGTGCCGCGAATGACTTCATCGCCGCGTTCCATCGGTATCAGTTCGGCCGGACCGTGGTCCCAGGCGGCGGCGTATAAATGCACTTGCACCGCGTCCGGTCCGATCGCGCCGAGCGAAACGAGGACTCGGAACTCGTGCCCGTCTCCGGCCGACTCGACGTGGAGGGCGCCGAACGACACGTCGCTCCAATAATTCGCGATCAATTCCCGCCAGCTTTGTACGTCGCTCCCGACTCGGCAATGGTCGGCCAGGCGCTTGCGGTAAGCGGTCGCCGCGGGAGCATAGAACTCCTCGACATACTGCCTAACCATGCGTTCCGACGAGAACTGGGGCGTCAGCGTCGCCATGCTCTCGCGCACGCGTCGCATCCAGTCGTCCGGGATTCCGCTCTGGTCGCGCGTGTAGAACATCGGAACGACTTCGTTTTCCAGCAGCGAGTAAAGGCCATTCGCTTCCTCGGCGTCCCACTGCGGGTCGTCGTGCTCCCGTCCGTCGCCGATCGCCCAACCGACCTGCGGCGTATACGCTTCGGCCCACCATCCGTCGAGCTCCGACAGGTTGAGTCCGCCGTTGACGAGCACCTTCATCCCACTCGTCCCGCTGGCTTCCCACGGCCGGCGCGGTGTGTTGATCCAGACGTCGACGCCGTTGACAAGTTGTTCGGCGAGGACCAGGTCGTAGTCGGCGATGAACGCGACACACGAGCGAATTTCCGGGCGCTGCGAGAACTCATACCAGCGCCGGATCATCGCCTTCCCGAACGCATCGGCCGGATGCGCCTTCCCGGCGACGGCGATCTGCACGGGCCGTTCGGGATTGGCAAGAATGCGCGCGAAGCGGTCGGGATCGTGGAGCAGCAGCGCGGTGCGTTTGTACTCGGTGAAGCGCCGGGCGAAGCCGAGCGTCAGGGCTTTCGGATCGAAAATACGCTGGGCTTCATCGACGCGATCCGCGCTGGCGCCGGCGATCGTGAATTGGAGTGCCAGCCGTTGGCGCGCCCAGAGCACAAAGCGCTCGCGGTTGCGATTGCGCATTCCCCACAACTCGGCCGTCGGGACCTTCTCCATCCGCTCCGCGATCGGCGTCGGAATGCCTATCCACTGCTGGCGCATTTCGGCATCCGTCCACACCTCATCGGCGGCTGGCGAGTCCCACGATGGAACGTGGACGCCGTTGGTGACGTGCCCGACCGGAACCTCGTCGATTGGGCACCGCGGAAAGAGATCTGCGAAGAGTTCACGGCTCACCTCGCTGTGCAGCCGACTCACGCCGTTGATGCGGGACGCCCCGCGAATTGCGAGGTACGCCATGTTGAACGGTTCGGAATCGTCGTTCGGCTGCACGCGGCCCAGGCTGAGGATCTTGCCGATGCTTACACGCATCTCGGCCGCGTACGGCGACAGGTAACCGATGACGTAGCTGGGATCGAATCGGTCGAAGGCGGCGGCGACCGGCGTGTGAGTGGTGAAAACGGTGCCCGCGCGTGCGACGGTCAGTGCGACGTCGAACGGTACGTTTTGTTCCCGCACAATCCAACGGGCGCGTTCCAACACGGCGAATGCCGCGTGCCCTTCGTTGAGGTGACAGACGTCCGGATCGAGTCCCAGCTCGCGCAGCAGCCGCCAGCCGCCGAACCCGAGTGCCATCTCTTGCTGCCACCGCACTTCGGGATCGGCTTCATAGAGCTGTGCGGTGATACCGCGGTCCGACGGGTCGTTGGCCGGATCGTTGCTGTCGAGCAAGTACAACCACAGTCGGCCGACGCTGACGGCCCAGGCGCGCAAATACACGGTGCGGCCTGGAAAGTAGAGCGGGATGCGAATCCACGCACCATCCTTGCCGCGCAGACGCTGCACCGGAATCTCGCTCGGATCGCTGAACGGATAGAGCTCCCGCTGATTTCCTTGCGAGTCGAGGGCCTGACGAAAGTATCCCTGCTGGTACAGCAAGCCGACTCCGACCACCGGCGCGCCAAGATCGGTCGACGACTTCATGTGGTCGCCTGCGAGGACGCCGAGCCCGCCCGCGTAGATCGGCAATGCTTCGGAAAGACCGAACTCCATGCTGAAGTACGCGGTCAGATTAAGGGTTTTCGCGGCCGGCGACTGAGGAAACCAGAACGGGTCGCTATTGCGCCTGCTGCGATCGTCGATCAGGGCGCGTACCGCGCCGCAAAATGCGTCGTCGCGGCCCAGCTCCTCGAGCTCCGGCTGACCGATCGACTTGAGCACCGCCCAGGGGTTGCGCGACGCAACCCACAGGTCAGGGTTGACGCGATGCCAGACGCGGTCGGCCCGATGCGACGAGATGAGCCGCATGTCAAGTGCGAGGTCGTCCATACCGTACAGCGGGTCCGGGAGATCGATTTCCGAGCGATGATCGGCCATGAACCCGCCTACTTTCGGTTGGGAGAGCGCCTGCAAACATATCGTGGACGCATTAACCGACGACAAAGCCTCAGTGACGGTTAGGGCCGCATGAATGCGCGGCATTTGTTTGCGACCTTAACGTACCGCGATACCGAACGGGCCAAGAAGTAGCGTGCTTGCACCGGTGAGATCATCAACGTCTCTGGCGGCGCCAACATGCGCGTAACTGACTACTGGGCGAGCACACGCACAGTCGCACGCGGAGCAGACCCGAAGTCAGTATGGGGGCGCCAGGTCGGCAAACATCGGGAAGTGGCGCACATTTGTCGTCAGCAGGTCGGCGTCGATGACGATCGCGGTCGCGGCGATCAGGTAGTCGACGGCACCGATGCCGCTGTGGCTCCTTGGGTACCGACGGGCGAGTCGTCCACCGACGCGGGCCACGTCCTCGGTCACCTCGGCCCAACGCAGGGCGGAGCAGAACTCCTCAACAGCGCCGCGCTCCTCGTCTCGTATACCGGCAAGGAGCTCGAATCGGGTTAGTTCACTTGCCACCAACTCCTCGCCGTTGTCGATCAGCGCCGCGAGTAGATCGATGGCTGCGGGCTCGCCCCGCAAGTGGTCGACAGCGACGGTGGTGTCAATCAGCTTCACGCCAGACCGAGCCGGCTCAAGCGCTCGTTGAGGTCGCCGCGAACGGCGTCGACGTAGTCGGCACCGGTGAAATCCCGTCCCCGCCAGGACCCGGCGCTTCGCTTCAAGGCGGCCATCCGCTCTTCCTTGCTTCGGCTTCCGTAGGTGCTATGAATTGCCCGACGGATCAGCTCTGACCTAGATGCGCCGCTTATTTTGGCGGCGCGATCCAGGAGTTCGACCTCTTCCTCATTAAGCGTGATTTGCGTCCGCATTACATCATCATACATCTAGTGATGGACAGGCGCCCAGTTGCGCCAGCAGACGGTGCCTGTACGCCTGCTCGGCATAGAGCCGTTACCGCGCGGCCAGAATCAGATCTGCTGCGAGCCAGGCCATCGCCATCGCGGGGCCGTTGAGGTTGCCAGACACCATGGCATCCAGTTCGCCCGGCGACTCGGCAATCGCCCGCGCGGAGCTTCTGGGGCATTGCCTGCCCGGCCGCGACTACATGGTCTGCGACCGCGAGGGTCAAGTCGTTGCGACTGGCGCGGTGGGGAAGTTGTGCATCCGCGGACCGCTGACCATGTCGGGTTGCCTCAGGCCCGACAGCACGCTGGATCCCGCCGTCGACGAGGCAGGCTGATTGCACACCGGCAACTTGTGCTCGATGGACGCCGCCGCCGTGTTGACTTTCCACGGGCGCACCCGCGAGGTGATCGTCCGCGGCGGTCTCAACGTTTATCCCGCCGAGGTGGAACACGCTCTCGCCGCGCACGAATCCATCTCTGAGGTCGCGATCTTCGCAGCCGCCGACGCCCGGCGGGGGGAGCGCGTCGTCGCGGCGGTGCTGCCCGCAGCCGGTGCCGAAGTCGATGTGGCCGCACTCGTGGCGTTCGCCGAAACCCGGTTATTGTAACTACCCGGCATTGAACCTAAAGTCGCGTAGTTGACAACCCGATTGGTCCACGGCTCCGGAAACGCTGCGCGTTGTCTTCGTGCGGGCGGGTGCAACCACGACGTCAATCCCACCGAGGGTCAGGCATGATCGCCCCGAGTCTGCGGGACCGGCGGTCGCGGAAGTGGAAACGCCGGGACCGTGGCGCCCCGCTGGAGCTGTGGCAGGTGTGAGCACAACGGCCGCCTCGCCAATCGGCGAAGCGGCCGTCGTGTGAGCTGGCTTTTTTACAGCGGGATCCAGACCCCGAAGAGCCAGAAGCCCCACTGGGTGAAGCCGGGATCCCACACGGGCGTTTCCTGGTAGCCCCAGTAGTTGATTGGGCCACCCACCCATTGCCCTCCGGGCGGCGGGAGCGGTCCGCCCCACGCCGGCGGCGGTGGCGCGCCCGGTCCCCAGGGTGCGGGTCCGTCTCCCCACGGGGCGTTGTGGAAGTAGCCGCGCTGGGCATCCCCATGCCAGGGGCCGGGACCACCAGGAGCACCGGGGCCGGGTCCCCCCGGGCCACCAGGAGCACCGGGGCCGGGTCCGCCCGGGTGATCGGGTGCGCCTGGGCCACCGGGGCCGCCCGGGTGATCGGGTCCCCCCGGGCCACCGGGAGCACCAGGGCCGGGTCCGCCCGGGTGATCGGGCCCGCCTGGGCCACCGGGTGCGCCCGGGTGATCGGGTTCGCCTGGGCCACCGGGTGCGCCCGGGTGATCGGGCCCGCCTGGGCCACCGGGGCCAGGTCCACCCGGCCCACCGGGTCCGCCCGGATCACCGGGTGCGCTCGGGGCGTGGAAGTCTCCGGGGGCCGGCCCGCCATGGTTACCGCCGGGAGCCCCTGCAGGCGGCGCACCATGGCCGCCCGCTGGAGCCGGCGGTGGGGCTGCTGGAGCGGCGTTTGCCGAACCGGTGCCCACACCCATCGCCGCTGCACCAAGAGCGCCGGCGATGGTTACCCCCGCGACCATTTGCTTCAGTTTCATGGTCCTTCACCTGTCTACTAGTGAGTTCCTCGAACACTGCCCCGACATACACAGACGCTAAATAGTCTGCCTATGAATGCGCTATGAGACACCCCTGAAAATCTTTTGGGGAATCCCTCGCCTCAAGGCCCGTGTCGTACATGGTTCACGGGAACACCGTCCAGCGGTTATTATACGAGCTAAGTATTCCTTTGGTCCGACATTGGAGGACAGGCGCATGCCACGCACAAACAACGACACCTGGGATTTGGCCACCAGCGTTGGCGCGACGGCCACCATGGTGGCAGCCGCCCGAGCGATCGCCACCAACGCCGACAACCCCTTGATAGAAGACCGGTTTGCTGAACCGCTAGTCCGTGCCGTCGGCGTGGAGTTCTTCACCCGATGGGCCACCGGCGACCTCGTCGCCGCTGACGTCGATGACGACGCGTCCGGCTGGAAGCTTGAGCACATGCCCGATGCGATGGCCGCCCGGACTCGTTTCTTCGACGCGTTCTTTCAGGATGCGACGCAGGCCGGAATCCGTCAGGCCGTGATCCTGGCGTCGGGTCTCGACGCGCGCGCCTACCGGTTGGCATGGCCGACCGATATGACGGTGTTCGAGATCGACCAGCCTCAGGTGATGGAGTTCAAAGCCGCCACCCTGGCCCGGCTGGGCGCCACCCCGAAAGCCGACTTGCGCACGGTTGCCATCGATCTGCGACAGGACTGGCCCAAAGCTCTGCTCGAGGCCGGTTTGGACGCAAGTCGGCCCACCGCGTGGATCGCCGAGGGACTATTCGGCTACCTGCCGCCAGCAGCTCAGGACCGCTTGCTGGACGACATCACCGCGCTCAGCGCGGACGGCAGCCGGCTAGCCTGCGAGGCTGTCCCGGACAGGTCGCAACTGGACATCGAGCGAGCTCGGGAAATGATGCGCAGGGCCACCGCCAAATGGCGTGACCACGGCTTCGAGTTGGAGTTCGCCGATCTCGGCTACGAAGGCGAGCGTAGCGACGTCGCCTGCTATCTGGAGAACTTGGGGTGGCGGTCAGTCGGGACCCAAATGAGCCAGCTGTTGGCCGATAGCGGTCTTGCAGCGATCCCGCAGAATAACGACTCGGTGTCGGTGGCCGACACCATCTACTACACCTCCGTATTGAGCAAATGACGGCAGCACGAGGACGGCGGCTGAACAGCGCAGTCACGCGGATGTGGAGTCTTCTAGCCCCGGCCTACGACCTGCCGATTTTGCAGCAGTGCGTTTACCGTCCGCCGCACGACGAGGTGATCGCGCAGCTGCGGGCCCACCGGTCGCGCAGGATCGCTGACATCGCATGCGGCACAGGCATTCTCAGCGATCGGATCGAGCGCGAACTACACCCCGACGAGATCTACGGTGTAGACATGTCCGACGGCATGCTCGCCAAGGCTCGCGCCAGATCCAACCGGGTGCAGTGGTTGCGCGGCCCGGCCGAGCAGCTGCCCTTTGACGACGGGACGCTCGACGCCGTAGTGACGACCTCGGCGTTTCACTTCTTCGACCAGCCGGCGGCGTTGCGGGAATTCCATCGCGTGCTGGCGTCCGGCGGACTGGTGGCCGTGGCGGCCCTGAGCGCGCGGCAACCGTTGCTGCAGACACCCTCGGCCAATAAATGGAAACCGCAGCACAACGCATCGCCAGCCGAGATGCGGGATTTGTTCGAAAGCGCAGGGTTCGCGGTCAGCGATCAGCACCGTGTCCGGCGACCGGCGTGGATGCGGATCGTGTCCGACCTGATAACCGTCGGCACCAAGAGTTAAGAGCGGTCTCACTCAAGCACGCTGGCGCGGCGAGGCGGAGCCGATGGCGCGCTGGCACATCAAGATTCAAGCGGCTGATTGGGTCCCAGCGCGGGGCTCAGGGCGCGAGAAGTACTCGCCCCCACCGACGAACACGACGCGGCAAGATCCGTAACCGGGGTCGAGTCGTGCGGCTGAGACTGCACATCGGCGAGCGGCACGCTCACGCTCAACCGTCCATTCGATGAAGTCGACGGCGATCCACCACGCGCCCCACAACGCCAACGCGACACCGAACTCAAGCGGCGAGCCGGAGACAAGAGCTATCAGGGCGTAGATGCCGGACAGGATGCCACTCGCGGTCGCGGCGATGTGAAGAGTGGTCATGCGTGGGTCTCGGGCTTGCAGCGAAATACCAGGCATGGCCTTGGCTCCTCCTTTGCGGTCGCTCAACGGCTGGTCCGAAACCCAAACCGTGAGCTCGATGTTTCGCTACCGAGATACCGCAAACGAGGGCCACACGACACGGGTATGGCATGGCATAGGGCCCCGAATTAGAGGCCAAAAGTCCCAGCAAACAGAGGTCAGGTGTACACGTTGTCTTGCTGTTCCGAGGTTCGCTGCAACTGGCATACGCCTGCGTGGACCATTCGGCCCGCCGGGCACGAGGTCTCGAATGCGCTTTGCAGAACGGCAGATTACTGTCCCGGGCAATACGGCACTTTCCTCGCGTTCGGCCCGGAGTAATTCCGCTGTGCGAGTGTGCATAAGAGCTTGCTAACTGGAACCTCAAAGAGGGGCACCATCAAGACGCGCCTGTTGCCTTGTCAAATTACGTTGTGGCGCAAACCTTGTCGAGAAACCCCAGCACCGTCAGTGCCCCGATCCGTCCATAACTCGGTGAGGTCCGCTCGGTCTGCTCGGCGAACCAAGCTCTTTGTTGCACAAGCATTTATCGGTTATTTCGGCCAGTCAACAAACAACCCCGAGTTGCGAATCCGTTGGTCAGGGATTCGAGCCCACCGCCCACGTCAGAGAGTTGTGAACACGACGCCCGCCTCGCCAATCGGCGAAGCGGGGTCGTGTCAGCTGGATTTACAGCGGGATCCAGACCCCGAAGAACCTGAAGCCCCACTGGTTGAACCCGGGATCCCACATGGGCGTTTCCTGGTAGCCCCAGTAGTTGATCGGGCCACCCACCCACTGCCCCCCGGGTGGCGGGAGCGGTCCGCCCCACGCCGGGCTCGGCGGCGCACCCCATCCCCAGGGTGCGGGTCCGTCGCCCCACGGTGCTCCGTGGAAGTAGCCACGCTGGGGATCCCCATGCCATGGGCCGGGGCCGTTGGGTCCGCCCGGGCCGTGGAAGTCCCTGGGACCACCGGGTCCGCCTGGGCCATGGAAGTCTCCGGGCGGCGCGCCATGGTTGCCGCCGGGAGCCCCCATGGGCGGCGCGGCATGGTTGCCGCCGGGAGCCCCCAGGGGCGGCGCGGCATGGTTGCCGCCGGGAGCGCCCATGGGCGCTGCGCCATGGTTACCGCCGGGAGCGCCCATGGGCGCTGCACCATGGTTACCGCCGGGAGCGCCTGCGGGTGGCGCGCTGTGGTTACCGCCGGGAGCGCCTGCGGGCGGTGCGCCATGGCCGCTGGCCGGAGCCGGCGGTGGCGCTGGTGCGGCGTTGGCCGAACCAGCCCCCACACCCAACGCCGCTGCGCCAAGGGCACCGGCGATGGTGGCCCCCGCAACCAATTGCTTCAGTTTCATGTCCCCACCTGTCTACTAGTGAATTCCTGGAAAATTCGCCCGACAGAACACAGGCTAGATAGCCTGTCTATGAATCTGCTATGACGCGCCTCTGCAAATCATTTGGGCCGATTCCCGGCGTCCAACGCTGGCGTTTCTAAACAAACGACGCTCGAGGCAGGTGCACCGCGAGTCGAGGTCCGCGTGCGACTGCCGCAGCCTGAGGCGCGGAGCGCAGCTACAGCAGCCTCGGCGTTGGACAAGCCGAACGTGTGTTGACGTAGTCGAAGGAGGCAAGGTGGTCTGGTTTGGCAAGGCTACGTTTGCTGGTCGCCTCGGGTTTTGGTGTATATCGTTGCGGCCGTGTCGACTCCGTCTCATCCTGCCGAGCCTCATGTGGGTTCGGTGTCGTCGAAGCTGAATTGGCTGCGTGCAGGGGTGCTGGGTGCCAATGATGGAATCGTCTCCACTGCGGGCATCGTCGTTGGTGTCGCGGCGGCGACAGTGGAACGTGGTCCGATATTGACCGCGGGAATCGCCGGACTGGCAGCAGGAGCCGCGTCGATGGCGTTGGGTGAGTATGTCTCTGTCAGCACCCAGCGTGACACCGAGCAGGCACTGCTGATCAAGGAACGCCGAGAGTTGCGCGACGACCCGGCCGCCGAGTTAGACGAGCTTGCCGAACTGTACGAAGCGAAGGGTCTGTCAGCAGCGACGGCGCGCACTGTGGCCGAGGAACTCACCGACCATAATCCTTTCCTTGCCCACGCCGAGGTCGAATTGGGTATTCATCCCGAGGAGCTGACCAACCCGTGGCAGGCGGCACTGTCCTCGGCGCTGTCGTTCACGGTGGGTGCTTTGTTACCGTTGATCGCGATCTTGGCACCGCCGACGGCGTGGAGAATCCCGGTCACTGTCCTGGCGGTACTCCTAGCGTTGGTGATCACCGGGGCAGTGTCGGCTGGCTTGGGAGGAGCGCCGAAGGGCCGTGCAGTAGTGCGCAACGTCGTTGGCGGTGGCCTTGCATTGACGATCACTTATGCGATCGGTCATTTGGTGGGCGCTGCGATCGCTTGACAGCCGTTCGCGAGGTCGCCGGAACCCGTTCGC